>CAJWLP010000035.1 GCA_913043145.1 uncultured Bacteroidota bacterium | reverse complement strand
ATACCATTAACGAAAACATCAATTTTTTTAAAACACTTGGACTAGAATATGAGGGCCCCATTGATGGTCATGACCTCAATGAATTAATTACTTCGCTAGAAAAAAGTATGGCTGTTAGTTCACCCAAAATCATACATATACGCACCGTCAAGGGGAAAGGATACCTTCCCGCAGAAAAAGCACAAACAGATTGGCATAGTGTGAGTTATGTTAAAATTGATCCATCCAAATCAAAGACAGATAATCCTACCCCATCAAAGTTTCAAGATGTGTTTGGTCATACGTTATTGGAATTGGCAGAAAAAGACCCTCGAATCATTGGAATCACACCAGCAATGCCAAGCGGTAGTTCCATGAAAATACTTATGGATGCTATGCCTCATCGTGTTTTTGATGTTGGAATTGCCGAACAACATGCGGTTACATTTTCTGCTGGTTTAGCTGCTGCTGGTAAAAGACCTTTTTGTTCGATCTATTCGTCATTCGCCCAAAGAGCCTACGATCAGATTATTCACGACGTAGCACTTCAAAACATTCCTGTCGTATTCTGTATCGATCGGGCCGGACTTGTAGGAGCAGACGGTCCTACCCACCACGGATCCTTTGATATTGCATACCTAAATGCTATCCCCAACTTAACCATCATATCTCCCATGGATGAACATGAATTACGGAATGCCATGTATTGGGCTGTTGACTACACAGACGGACCAATAGTAATACGATATCCAAGAGGACTGGGAAGCAAGACAAAATATAAAAATGAAATTCAACCCCTAAAAATTGGAACCAGTCGAATACTGCAAAAAGGCGATAAAATTGGGATTATTTCCATTGGAGAAATAGGTGTTGAAGTTCAAAAAGCCATTGATAAGTTAGGTATTCAAAAGCAAATTCATCACATCGATGCACGGTTTATTAAGCCCATAGACAAAAATGAAGTATTCAATATGCTACAAACCTTTGACCATATCATTACCGTTGAGGAATCCTGTTTGATTGGAGGATTTGGTCAACAAATAAAAACAATCGCTCAAGATCAAAACTATATGGGGAGAATAACTTCGCTTGGTTTACCCGATCAGTTCATCGAACAAGGAACGAGAGAGGAATTAAGAGCAAAATATAACTTGGATAAAGACGGAATATGCCAATTGATTCAAGCTTTAATTTCAAAAAAATAAACCGTCTATAATCACCCACTATTTTTCCTTTTCTTTGTAGAAGTGTATTGGATACGAATTGTATTACTATCTCCGATTGCAGCAATCTATTGGCTTATTACATCGATAAGAAATTGGGGGTATGATCAAAAGATTTTAAAGAGCACTTCATTTGAGATTCCCATTATATCTGTTGGTAATCTGGCAGTTGGAGGTACAGGGAAAACGCCCATGGTAGAATACCTCATCAATCAACTATCTAAAAAATACACCATTGCCGTTTTAAGCAGGGGTTATGGAAGAAAAACTTCTGGATTTTTATGGGTAGAAAAAAATCAATCCCCTAGTCAAGTAGGTGATGAACCCTTGCAGATAAAATGTAATTACGATCAGATATCGATGGCTGTATGTGAAAACCGAGTTATAGGAGTTCAAAGAATACTAAAAGAAAAGCCTAAAACAAGTTTAATTATTCTCGATGATGCCTTTCAGCATCGAAAAATTCAACCCAAAGTTTCACTTCTGCTTTCTACTTACGCAAAACCCCATTTCAAGGACTGGTTGCTACCTGCAGGAAACCTCAGAGAAGGCAGATATGGTGGAAATCGTGCTGATGCTATCATCATGACAAAGTGCCCAGAGAATTTTAAACCAATCTCGCCTAAAAACAAACCTGTATTCTACGCTAAGAGTAGCTATGTTAACCCCAATTTAGATACTCCTGTGTTTGGATTTAGTGGCCTTGCCAATAACAATATCTTTAAGAAACATTTAGCTAAATCTTATCGTTTAACTGGGTTCATAGGATTCAAAGACCATCATGTTTACACGCAAAAACAACTTGACTCATTAGTCAAAAAGGCCAATGGTGCAACGCTTATATGTACCCAAAAAGATTGGGTGAAAATCAAGGATTTAAAAATCAATCATACAATTGAAAAGGTGAATATGTCACACCAAATAATAGAAAGTGACAAATTTGATAACTGGTTAGTTCAACAAATTGAAAGCTAAAAAACACTTCGGTCAGCATTTTTTAATAAGCCAAACTACTGCACAAGAAATTGTCAATGGACTTGGGGATATTGACGATCACGATGTACTTGAAATTGGACCAGGCACGGGTATTTTAACCCAATATCTATTGACCAAATCCAAAACATTCAAAGCCGTTGAAATTGATACTGATGCAACTGAATATCTCAAAAAACAATGGCAAAACATCGAAATTATTCAAGCTGATTTTTTAAAAATTAATCTCACCGATTACTTTAACCAACCCTTTCGATTAATTGGCAATTTCCCCTACAATATTTCATCTCAAATCGTTTTTAAAATTATTGAAAACTCTCATTTAATCGAACAATGGGTGGGAATGTTTCAATTGGAGATGGGTATTCGACTGGTAGCTAAACCAAAAGATAAAAAAGACTATGGAATTTTGAGTGTTCTCATGCCCTTTTACTATAATGTAGAACAAATGATGATACTTCCTCCCGAGGCATTTAATCCTCCGCCAAAAGTTAACAGTATTGTCGTAAAAGCAAGAAAAAAACAGCATAAATTTAGAGCTGATCCCAAATTAATAAGAAGAGTTGTCAAAACTGCGTTTGGTCAAAGAAGAAAAACATTGAGAAATAGTCTTGCTTCAATTATCTCAAAAGAACTTTTAATTAACCATCAATTTGCTACCTTGCGACCTGAGAACCTTACCTATCTTCAATTTGAAGAATTGTGTGTGTTCATAGAATCCCATGTCAATCGTTGAAATAACAAAAGAATCACAGGACGAGCTACTTTCACTTATTGAAGCTCAAAAAAAAGAAGAACTTGTTCCTGTTCTCGAAAAATTATACGCAGCTGACATTGCCGAACTTTTCAATGAACTTAATCTTGAACAAGCTGTATATGTAGCCACCCTTCTTGAACCACAAAAGAAAGTGGATGTACTCACTGAATTAGACGCAGAGACAAAACTGAAATTTTTGGCTGGTTATTCAAATAATGAAATTGCCAATGACTTTTTTTTCTATCTCGATTCAGATGACGCCGCAGACATTCTCAATTCCATGGGAACGGCAGAAGGTAAAGAAATTCTACATCTTATCAAGGATAAAGATCATAGCAAAAATATTGCCTCGTTATTAAAATTTCCTGAAAATACCGCTGGGTCTTTGATGGCTAAAGAGTTGATTAAAGTCAAACATAATTGGACAGTAAAACAGTGTACCGAAGAAATAAGAGAACAAGCTGAAGAGGTTTCCAAAGTTTATACCGCCTATGTGGTAGATGAGTACGATGAACTTGTTGGGTGGGTGTCGTTAAAAGCAATTCTCCTTAACAAGGAAAGCACTAAGGTTGAGAAAATACTCAATCCAAATATCATTTATGAGAACACTTATTCCTCAGGGGAAGAGGTAGCCAATACAATGCAGAAATATGACTTGGTTGCCTTGCCCATAGTAGATGCTTTCAATCGGCTAGTCGGTCGAATCACCTTTGACGACGTGCTTGATTATGTAAAAGACGAAGCTGAAAAAGATTACCAAATGTTATCGGGTATATCCGAAAGTGTCGAAAATGTAGATTCTGTATGGCTAAATACGCGAGCACGACTCCCTTGGTTAATCATTGGATTACTCGGAGGTATAGCCAGTTCACTGGTTATTGGTAACTTTGAAAAAGAACTTTCTGCCAATGTACAATTAGCTCTATTCATGCCACTAATCATGGCAATGGCAGGAAATGTAGGAGTACAGTCCAGCTCTATCATTGTTCAAGGTTTAGCTAATAATACGATTTCTAACAAAGGAATATGGACAGCCCTCAATAAAGAACTTGCAGTAGCAATCATAAACGGCTTAGTTTGTTCCGCACTTCTTATGGGATACGGTTATATTTTCGGAAATTCTTCTGATATTATGATGACAGTAAGTATTGCTCTCCTCTCTGTTATTCTGCTTGCAGCAGTCATTGGAACTACGGTGCCACTAACCTTGGATAAAATGAAAATTGACCCTGCTCTCGCAACAGGACCTTTTATCACTACAAGTAACGATTTGATTGGTCTATTCCTCTATTTTGTCATTGGAAATGCTATTCTGGGCTAAATCGCACATTGAAATTTTGAAAAAATCCATTCTAATCTCAACGCTATGTTTTTTGCAATTAAATGCCTACAGTCAATATACCAACTTAGCACTAGAAGGAGGCGGTATGAAAGGACTTGCATACTCCGGTGCTTTTGAAGTGTTAGACAGCATTGGAATAACTCAACACATTGAGCGAGTTGCTGGGACGAGCTCTGGAGCAATGAATGGAATGCTCATTTCAATAGGATACAGCGGCAAGGAGATAACACACCTCAACTTGACAAAAAACTTTGGAAAGTATAGTCAAGTTGGAATTCCAATACTTTCAGGACTTATTCGATTTTATAGAACGTATGGTTATTACAAAACAGATCGATTTATGGTGGATCTTGCTCAAGCCATGAGATACAAAGGAATATCCCCTGACATAACCTTTATAGAACTCCATAAACTTCGTTCTTCAAACCCAAAAATAAAAGACTTATATATTACCGGAGCTAACCTTACTGACCAAAAATTAGAGGTATTTAGTCACAGAACATATCCCAACATGAAGATAATTGATGCGGTTAAAATCAGTATTAGCATACCGCTGTATTATGAGGCCATTTTCATGCAACCCAATGGAGAAATTATCGACAAAAAGAATGCCGACCAGAATACCAAAGTTATGACTGACGGTGGAGTCATAGACAATTACCCCTTTCATGTATTTGATAGTTTAGTATATCTAAACGATGGGCAAAATAGCTACTATCTCTGCAATGAAAAAACCCTTGGTTTGAAACTGGAAAGTGATTCCTCTCAAAAGTCCATGGCTAACCATGTAATATCCAATCAAAAAGATTTCTTCGGTGCATTTTCACACCTCAGCAGCGAGACACTTAACAGACGACATTTAGGAAAACAACAATTCGATCAAACCATCTTCATCAATACCCAAGGTTTTAACCCCAAAATCCGAAGATTGAACGAAAAGAAAAAACGAGAAATCATCCGATACGGATATCAATCTACAATCCGATTCTTCGAAGAAGAGCTCTAGAAATTTTTTAAACTCGACAAAAATTACTATTTTTGGTTAAACATAGATTGTAACAATTTACAAAATATGTTTGTTGGCGGTCATCCAAGACGAACTAACTACAGACTGAAAACTCTTGGAAAATAGTGACTAGAAAGCGTTAAAGATTGACTTCGGTGAAGACAGTAAATAAGACTACTTTAATGCACTAGAGACCTACTGGTAATACCTCGTTATTACTTCTTCACCGTAAGCTTCTTGGTAATTTTGTCCTTGCCTGCCTCGAGCGTATAGAAATAAACACCCTCAGGAATATTGGTGACATCGATGGTATACGTACCAGAATGAGGTATCTTTTGAATAGAGATTACTTCTCCAAGAATATTGGACAAAACAAGCTGAGCTTCGAATGATGAAAACTCCACATCAACAGAAGTAATGGTTTTAGCTGGATTAGGATAATTCAGCCCCAACTTAGGAAAATCACCAGCTAGAAGGTTTAAACTCAATGCCAATAGTACGAATATGTATGTATATCGTTTCAATTTTATTACCTTTCAAAAGTATTGAAAATAGTGTGCCAAAAATCTAAACTTATAAAATCTGACAATAAAAAGACTTAAAATGTGCTTTATAGTGATCACTACAAGTCAAAAGCTAGACATATCGCATATGGCCCTGCTCAATTTTTAGTCGAGAAGGGAAATTATTAGCAAATAATGACCCCGTTCCCAATCCTTGGTGAAGTGGATTATCATATTTGCTTACCCACTGGGCAATTGCATTCAGCCCCACATTACTCTCCAAAGCAGATGTAGCCCACCAACCTACGTTTCTTCTTTGAGCACACTTAATCCATTCGTCTGATAGGGATAAGCCCCCAATCAAGTTGGGCTTTAGTATTAGATAAGTTGGTTTGATATGTTTAATCATCTTGTCTGCTTCTTCATATACATTCAATCCGATCAGCTCTTCGTCTAATGCGATATCAATGGGACTTTCTGAACTGATTTTCTGCATCCAATCCCAGTATCCAGCAGATAACGGTTGCTCTATGCTATGAAGTTCAAATCGTTTTAAATCATTCAATTTTTCTAAAGCATCATCCGGAGCAAAAGCTCCGTTGGCATCTACTCTCAGGGTAATTTTAAATGCAGAGTATTGTTGTCTAATTTTTTCTAGTAATCGACATTCTTCATCAAAATCCAATGCCCCAACCTTAATCTTAATTACATTGAAACCCGCCTGTATCTTCTGAATGGCCTCATCATACATGGTTGCAGCATCATTCATCCATACCAGACCGTTAATGGGCATGGTTTTTTTTCGAGCTGTAAAATCTGTATTAAAAATAACGCCCTCGCTATCAGCAGTCATATTTAATAAGGCGGTTTCTATCCCAAAGCGAATGCTTGGGTAGGGTGCTAATGACAATTGATCTAACGAACCCATTTGGCAGAATTCTTTCAATTTTTTTTCGAGAATCGACTGATAATCGGGCACATCATCTACACTAAGTAAAGATAATGGTGAAGCTTCACCTATTCCTTCTTGACTTGTTTGAATATTTTTTAAAGTAATCAGAAAAATAGTTCGAGTCGTAAACGTATTGCGAGAGGTCTTGGCAGGGACCTTAAATTTCAATTCGTGTTTTTGTAATGAATAGGAATACATGTATTAAAAGAACAAACGAATTACAAAAAGTAGAACAATACCTAAGCTCCCAATCGAAAGAAACCGCAATTGATTGTTGTAATCTGTTTCTGTTTCTGCCTCCTTTAACTTCTGAATATGAACAAATCCAAGTATGAGAATAAGTAAGGGTGATAAGCTGTAATAGTTCTCAATCAAATGATAAAATGAAAAAGTTAAGAATGCCGTAATGATCAAAAGTGTCTGATAAATAATAGAACCTTGCAATCCCAATTTTGAAGCAATGGTTATCTTATTAGTCAGCACATCTTTGTCCAAATCTCGAATATTATTGACATTGAGCACCCCAACACAAAGACAACCATACCCGATAGCAAGCAACCACGTGCTAGTCCATATTTCTTGTCTGAATAAGTATGATGTACCCAATACTCCAACCAGCCCAAAAAATATAAAAACAAAAACATCACCCAAACCCATATATCCATAGGCCCTTTTCCCCATCGTATATAAAATAGCTGCAGCGATGCTAAATATTCCCAAAAGAAAAAATTTCATCCATAAGTTAAAGTCATCTCCAAACGATATATTGAGTAAATAGATTCCACTACTCAAAGCTCCCAATGCAAATAAGACTATAGCAATGAGCATAGATCTTGGGCTAATATTACCTCCTGCTAATTGTCTGTCTTTTCGGTGTCTGTCTGTGCCTTTAATAAAATCGCCATAATCATTGGCTAAATTAGATAAGATTTGTAAGAGAATTGCCGTTATACCAGCAAACAAAAATATCTCAAAATCAAAGCTGAAATCATTCACCCAACTTCCAAGAATAATTGCTCCTAAAGCAAGTGGAAGGGTTTTAAGCCGAAATGCAGCAATCCATTTTTTCATGATTCAAAGATAGTTTTGGGGTTTTAATTTTTCTATTTTAATTTGTGTTATGAAACACCTAATCCAAACAGTTCTATTCTTTTTTAGTTGTTCTCACGCCATAGCTCAAGTTGATAATATGAATATTGTTTGGGGTGATAATATGAAAGCTAAAAAAATGTTGATTACCGATGTGATGAACATCGGAAATGAAGAAGAATTATTTGCTATAAACAGTTCTTTTAAGGCATTCAATAAAAAGACATTTTTAGAACGATATGAAGACTTGAGCTTATCTAAACAGATGGAGCTCACTGAAAACTATGACTTAGGAGTTCATTCATCTCAAAATATTATGGCACTTGACGAAAACCTTTTTAGATTAAATCTTAGAAGATCTAAAATTGATATTTCGCTTAAAGCACAAAAAATTAACACACAAGAACTCACGATTGAGGGTGAAGAAAAAGGCATATACAATATCAAGCTAATTAAAGGTAGAAATAATTCAAACGGTGAATATAAAAGTGCTAAAAGCCAAGACCAGAAAAAAATTACTTACGTTATTGGACATCCTGGAGATTTGGAATCTGAAGAAATAATGACCATAAAAGTTTTTGATAATTCTTTTAATGAAGAATGGAAAACACGCATATCTCTTCCATTCGAAAAAGGGCTTTCTAAAATTCAGTCGGTTAACCTCAGCAACTCAGGCATCGTTTACATTCTGACTTCTGTTTACACAAGTAAAAAGGAGAGAAATCGACGAGAACGAAATTTTGAAAACTACATTATTGTGATAGATAGCAGTGGAATTATTGCTAACCATAAACTAGAATTAAAAGACAAATTTATTCGTGAATTAAAACTTAATATTGATGAAAATGGAGACTTGATTTGTGGCGGATTTTATAGTAATGAAGGCTATCGTTCTGATGGCATATTTTATATGAACCTCGATGCAAAAAACTTTAAAATAAAAAATCAAAGTATGAAACCTTTTGATTTAGAATTTATAGTTCAAGGTATGTCCGATCGTGCAAAATCAAAGACCGTCAAAAAATCAAGAAAAGGAAAAGAAGTTGGTCTTACACATGTAAATTTCCGAGACTTCATTGTAAAAGAAAATGGAGGTGCTTTGTTAATTGGAGAATACATCCACATCTACACAACTACCACAACAAATGCAAATGGCTTCACTACCACCACTACGCACTACCACTATGATGATATTTACGCTATTAGTATCAGTATGAATGGTGATATTGAATGGGCTAAAAAAATTCCAAAAATGCAGCACACATCAAATGACGGCGGGTTTTATTCTAGTTTTTTTACTGTTATTTATGAAGATGTTGTCCATTTTATCTATAACTCACACGATCGTAAACAAAACCATCTAAAAGTATCTAGTATTAATGGAAAAGGAGAGGTTAAACATGGAAATTTAGTTAGTAATCATAAACGTGAAAATTTAAGAATTAGACCAAAAAGTTGCGAACAAGTGTCCAAAGATGCATTTGTAATTTTTGCAACAAGTAGAAAATCCTACCGTCTAGGAAAAGTCACCATGAATTAGGGTCTTATTTAGACCAAACATTATTCGACACATCAGTGTCTGCAGTCTCTAAATTAGGATCGAGAACTACTTTCTGAACAGGTTTATTAGTAACCAATACTTTACTGACTGTTTTCTCCAAAAGTTCATTTTGCATTCTCCATATTTCGGCAGGTATCCGAACTTCTTCATTGGATCCGTCCTCATATTCTAGTTTAAGAATAACGGGCATAACGAGACCACCTATCATCTTTAAATCAACTTGACATAGGTACACCTCTTTATCTAGGATTTTTTCTCGGACATCTGTTAAATTCGCCTTAATTCTATCAAATGCTTTTGATGGATTTTCTGCAGATCTGACTGCTTGTAACATCGGACTAACCTTGTCTTCTTTAGCTAAATTCTTGATGGTCTTATTAACCAATTTTTGCGTTGATTCCCCCTTTGGTCGTTGGTTATCTACTTTCAATTGTTTTACATCAGTAATAGCAACATCACAATGATCTGAAGTGTAAAACCAACCCCTCCAAAACCAATCTAAATCAACAGAACTTGCATCCTCCATTGTTCTAAAAAAATCGGCTGGACTGGGGTGTTTAAATTTCCAGCGATTAGCATAAATTTTAAACGCATAATCAAATAATTCAGGCCCCATTACCGTTTCACGCAATATATTAAGTGCTGTACAAGGTTTGCCATAGGCATTATTGCCAAATTGAAAAATACTTTCAGAATTTGTCATAATCGGAGAAATATATCGTTTATCCCCTTTCATATAAGGGACTATTAGTTTAGCAGGACCTCTTCTACTGGGGAAAGGTTTGCCACTTTCATCTGTCCATGCTCGTTCTGTTTGATACTGTAAAAAGGTATTTATCCCCTCGTCCATCCAGGTCCATTGACGTTCATCAGAATTGATGATCATAGGAAAATAGTTGTGTCCAACCTCATGTATAATTACAAGAATAGTTCGATATTTTACATTGTCTGTAAATTTCCCATCTCTATCCGTACGTCCACCGTTAAAACAAATCATGGGATACTCCATTCCTATGCTTTTACCGTTAATAGAGTAAGCTACAGGATATGGATAATCGAATGTGAACTTGGAGTATGTCTGCAAGGTCAAAACAATTGCTTTTGTACTATACATTTCCCACATTGGGTTGCCTTCTTTTGGATACAAAGACATTGCCATTACTGTTCTATCTCCGAATTGAACACCTTGTGCATCCCAGATGAATTTTCGACTGGCACACCAACCGTAATCCCGAACATTTTGAGCTTTAAAGTGCCATGTCTTGGTCTTGGATGATCGATTTTTTTCATTTTTAATGGCCTCTTCTTGTGAGACTATAATAACTGGCTTATCACTTGTTTTTGCTTTTTCCAAACGTTCTTTTTGGAGATCTGTTAAAACCTCATCCATATTTTGAATTTCTCCAGTTGCACCTACTACCATGTTCTCGGGAACTGTTAATTGAACATCATAATCTCCAAATGGTAGCGTAAATTCACCCCTGCCAAGAAACTGCTTATTCTGCCATCCAGTAACGTCAGAATATACTGCCATTCGAGGAAAGAATTGAGCAATGGTGTAGAGATAGTTATCATCCTCTTTAAAGTACTCATAACCACTTCTTCCACCTATTTCCATTCGATCATTGATGTTATACCACCATTTGATATTGATGTTTATTGAATCGCCCGATTGAAGAGGTGTTTCTAAATCTACACGCATCATCGTGTGATTCACTTTTACCGAAAACGGAGCTCCGTTTTTATCATTCACATAATCGATATTAAACCCTCCGGGAAAAGTATGAAACAGATTTAAATATTCATATAGACTCACTCCGTCTTTAATGTTGCCTTGTTGAATTTTATATGTTTCTGATTCTGGACTTCGTACATTTTGGTCTAATTGTATCCATAAGTATTCTAAATAATCTGGTGATTTGTTAGTGTAATTAATTTTCTCAACACCATAAACACGTTGGTTTTCATCATCTAAAACAATATCTATTTTATAATCTGCTGTATTCTGCCAATAAGCATGCCCAGGAGCTCCACTAGCGGTTCGATATACATTTGGTGTGGGTAAGTCAGAATCTAGCTGACGGAATTTGTTCTGATTTGCGTTGGGGTTTTGTGCCCATGAATTCATCGAAATAAGCAATAATGCTGACAATAGAAAATGAAATATTTTTCTCATAATAAAGCAACAAAGAAAAGCAATTACTAGTTTTGTTAAAAGGATGATTAACTACATTATTTTAATATTACTTCTAATTCGACCAACACACGATTTTCATACCTCATGGATGAATATCACCTATGATGAGGGAACAAAAGCTTTCAACTCATCGTGGCAAACAGACACGGAACATTTGGAGTCATGCTTATCCGTATTTTCATCCAAAGAAATCCATCTTGACGATCAAATAACCGCCACACAAAAAAAAATAATTAAAGACTATCTTATTGAAAATTTTTCTATGTCCATCGATGGTAAAAAGAAGGACATTACTGTTGGTTCAATAGAGGTAAATTTTGCCGAGACTTTTATCCATTTAAATCCCATAAAACATCGAAAAAAAATATCCTCAATCGCAATTGATAATCGCCTTTTAATTAAGCAGTTTCCCAATCAAAAAAACATGGTTCAAATCAATTACGAAGGATCAAAATACAGCATATTATTGAACAATCATAAGACAAGTGATTCCATATTATTAAATGATAAGTGAATCGTATTGAAGTATTGTTCAGGACATTCTTATCTTTGAAATAATGCCTTTTAACCTAAATGCACCATTCAAACCTACTGGAGATCAACCAAATGCAATAAAGCAACTAGTACGAGGTATTGAAGACGGTGTTCAGGCACAAACACTTCTGGGGGTTACCGGGTCGGGAAAGACTTTTACCATGGCAAATGTCATCCAACAAACTCAGAAACCTACACTCATTATGAGTCACAATAAAACGCTTGTGGCTCAATTATATGGAGAATTTAAACATTTCTTTCCTGATAATTCTGTACAATACTTTGTTTCATACTATGACTACTATCAACCAGAAGCATTCATTCCTAGTAGTAACACTTATATAGAAAAAGATTTAAACATCAACGAGGAAATCGAAAAAATGCGTCTAAAGACTACTTCAGCTCTACAAAGTGGGCGACGAGATGTCATTGTCGTTGCATCGGTAAGTTGCATCTATGGTGCTGGTAATCCAAACGATTATGAGGATAGTATTATTCGCTTGACAAGAGGGCAAAAAATAGTACGAAATAACCTCCTACATGCACTAGTCGATAGTTTGTATTCTCGAACAACTGGAGATTTTCAACGGGGAACATTTAGAGTGAAAGGAGACACCGTAGATGTATTCTTGGCTTACAATGATATTGCAATACGGATTAGTTTTTTTGACAATGAAATCGAAGATATTGAATCTATTGATCCAATGACAGGTAAGAGGCTTGAAGTATTAGAAGATGTAGCCATTTTCCCAGCACAGCTATTTATAACACCCAAAGATCGTCTTAATAACGCTATTCACCATATCCAGGATGATATGGTTAATCAAGTTGAATACTTTCGAAGTATTGGTAAACCTTTGGAGGCCAAACGACTTCAAGAACGTACTGAATTTGATATGGAAATGATGCGAGAATTAGGCTATTGTAGTGGCATTGAAAATTATAGCAGATACATGGACGGTAGATCTCCAGGTCAAAGACCTTTCTGTTTAATTGATTATTTCCCTGAAGATTTTCTGCTAATTATTGATGAAAGCCATGTAACACTCCCTCAATTACGTGCAATGTATGGAGGAGACCGAAGTCGAAAAATTAATCTTGTTGATTATGGATTCAGACTACCAGCCGCATTAGATAATCGTCCACTTAAATTTGAGGAATTTGGTCAAGTTACAAACCAAGTGGTCTATGTAAGTGCTACCCCTGCTGATTACGAAATTAATGAAAGTGAGGGTGTTATTGTTGAGCAAGTAATCCGCCCAACTGGATTATTAGACCCAATAATTGAAGTCAAACCTTGTTCAAATCAAGTCGATGATTTATTAGAACAAATTGATGAACGCATTAAAATGGGAGACCGAATATTAGTGACCACGCTCACCAAAAGAATGGCTGAAGAACTTGATAAATACATACGAAATTTAGGCATATCAGCCACATACATTCATTCAGAGGTAAAGACATTAGATCGAGTAGAAATTTTAGATCGATTAAGAGCTGGAGATATTGATGTGCTCATCGGAGTTAATTTATTAAGAGAAGGATTGGATCTCCCCGAAGTGAGTTTAGTAGCTATATTAGATGCTGACAAAGAAGGATTCTTAAGAAGTGAACGAAGCCTGGTTCAAACCGTTGGTAGAGCAGCTAGAAATGTAAACGGTAAAGTGATCATGTATGCCGATAAAATTACGGAAAGTATGAAAGTCACCATCGAAGAAACTGAGAGAAGAAGGGCCCTTCAAATAAAATACAATCAAGAGAATGGAATTAAACCCAAAACAATTATTCGTAGCAAAGAAGCAGTATTTGATAGAACCAATCGAGATGAAAAATCATCATTAGAAATGATAACTAACCCTTATCAAAAAACTAAAAGCAATCTCGGAATGGTTGCTGATCCGTCAGTCGAATATACCGATAAGAATAGTCTAAATAAGGCCATTGAAGAAACGAAAAAAATGATGCTTAAAGCAGCAAAAGAGATGGATTTTATGGAAGCAGCTCGATTGAGAGATAACATGAATGAGCTTGAAAATAAATTAAAAGAAATTCAATAAAAATAAACATATGAGATTTTACAAATTGTACTTAATCCTTCTTATAACCATGAGTTCGTGTGTTACTCAACAGAGAATAAGCTGGGAGACAGGTGTCACAGAGGCTACGATAGAGTTACCCCCCGAGACTAAATCTATTAGTGTTTTGAATCGAGTAAGACTCGCATACTCGTTTAACAATACGGGATTAAACCCCAATTTGCCCGATTTTATGATGGCTTGTATTAATAATTTCAAGAATCAAGTTAGAAGGCAAAAATTTATGTCCGTATCGTACACTCAGGAAAAATACAAAAAGAGAGCTGATGGACAATTCCCTGACACTCTTACTTCAAATGAAATTAAAAGTTCAGGTATTGGAAGCGACATCATTGCCTCACTTGAAATGTTGGATCAAAAAATAGATGATACGTATACAATCGATATCCGTCGAGAAAACTTAGGTAATAATATTTATAAGGAAGTAGATTATATTATTGGTAAGCGAACCATTGAAGTTAAAACAGGATGGCGTCTGTATGATTTGAAAACGGGCACTTTGATCGATCAATGGGAACAAAACAAGAACTATTTCTATGAAGCTGAGTCAATGGATAGAGCAAGAGCAACTTCATTACTCAACACAAATTACAAAAGAGAATTATATAATCTAGGTGCTGAACTTGGAAGACAATATGCTCAACGAATTTCTCCAACAAAACATCTTAGGACACGAAATATTTTTGCATCTGGGAATCTATATCTTGAAAATGGTGCAAGAGCTGCATCTCAAGAAAAATGGACTGATGCACAGGAAATATGGCTTGAGGGATTAGAGCATGAAGTGAAGCGAAAAAAATTAGCTTATCTCTATCATAATCTTGCTATCAATGAAGAAAGACAAGGGAATATTGAAAAGGCTAGGGAATATGCAAGACTGGCTGCAAACCAGCATCCTGTTGGAGTAAAAACTCAAAGTAAGGTTGGTTTTTAAATATATTATTTAGACCCGCCAACACCAGATCGATGGCTAGTATCTCCTGTATCTACCAAATCAGTGAGACTCATTTCTAACGCTTTTCTACTTAGACCAGTTGTTCTGGGGTTAAATTGATGAAGTCTTCTCATTTGGTTTCCAATGATTTCTGAGGAGTCCTTTAGAATTGCAACATCGTCAACCTCGCCTTTTTCACTCATCAAAAAACCAAAAGTTCGGGCCATTCCACAATTAGCAATAAAGTCTGGAACAACTGCAATATTAGCATCAGCATACATAGAAATTTCTCCCATGAATATTTCTGGATCAGCAAATGGCACATTAGCACCACAACTAATTACTTCACATTGTCCATCAATTAGAGAAGTAACTTGGTCTTTGCTAATTAAACGACTCGCTGCACCAGGTATAAATATTTCTGCACCTAAGTCCCAAATTTGACTATTGGTTTCCTCAAAGCTCAATAAATTATCAGCGACAAGTTCATTACCCTTTCGATTATTAAATAAATCAACTATCTCATCAAGCGTGAACCCTTGTTTGTTGATTAGGCCTCCATTTCGATCGATAATTCCAATTATACTAACACCGTGTTTTGCTAAATAAAAAGCCGCTGCTGCACTTACATTTCCCCAACCTTGAATGATTGCTGTTTTATGGTTCATGGTACCTCCCCAAAGCTCATAAAAATGACGAACACCTTCAGAAACACCCCACCCAGTAATCATATCAGCAATGGTATATTTTTTACTAACGTCAGGTGTAAATCGTTCGTCAATTATTGGAAGTAACACCCCACTTTGCAGACGTGAAATTGCTTGCAGTTTTTCTACTTTGGTGTATGATTTATAATACCCTTGGACCACACCTTCCTGCGGATGTAAAATACCCAATTCCGCCGTCATTGGAATTACTTCATGTATCTCATCTACATTCAAGTCGCCTCCTGTTCCGTAGTAATTTCTTAACAACGGAGTAACTGCAGCATACCATCGTTTTAACACCCCCTCTTTGCGAGGATCAGCAGGATCAAAATTTATTCCAGATTTGGCACCTCCAATAGGGGGGCCAGCCACTGTAAATTTCACTTCCATAGTCTTGGCTAGAGATTCTACTTCCCTTTTGTTTAGTCCTTTTCGCATTCGAGTTCCACCTCCTGCAGCACCATTTCTTAATGAATTAATGACAATCCACCCTTCGGCTTCCGTCTCTGAGTCTTTCCACTCAAAAATAATCTCCGGTTGTTTGTTTTCAAATTTTTTAAGTAGTATTTCCATTATGTCAATTTAGAGAAATCTCCACATAAACCTCCAGATACCGAATCATTCTCAGCTCCGGTATGAGAAGACAATACATTTATCTGATTTTTAACTCTTAGAATACCAAGCAACGCAAAAGCAAGAGCCTCTTTATACTCAACTATATCAGAATCTGGCACAATTACCTCAGCATCCGT
>CAJWLP010000034.1 GCA_913043145.1 uncultured Bacteroidota bacterium | reverse complement strand
AGCTTCATGGTTCACTCAAAAGAGCTGCTGTAAGCTGTATGAAGATAGGTAACGATATTCGGATGCTTAGCTCTGGTCCACGGAGTGGGATAGGAGAGATTATCATTCCTAGCAATGAACCCGGATCTTCTATTATGCCTGGAAAAGTGAACCCAACACAATGTGAAGCTTTAACAATGGTATGTGCTCAGGTCATGGGGAATGATGTAGCTGTAAGTATTGGTGGTAGTAATGGTCATTTTGAACTTAATGTATTCAAACCATTAATTGCTGCAAATTTGCTTCAAAGTGCAAGAATACTTGGACAAGCATGTTTGTCATTTAATGATAATTGCGTGGTTGGGATAGAACCTAACCTTTCTGAAATTAAGAAAAAATTAGATAATTCGTTGATGTTAGTCACTGCTTTAAATACTCATATTGGCTATGACAAATCAGCAAAAATTGCTAAAAAGGCATATACTGACAATAGTACATTGAAAGCAGCAGCTATTGAATTGGGTTTCCTGACAGCAGAAGAGTTTGATCAATGGGTTCGTCCAGAAAATATGTGTGGCGATACGGAGCTTGGATTCTAGACTAACTTAATCCAGAAATTACGCCATTCTCATTAATGTTCATTCCTTCACTTGCAGGAACACTTGGAAGACCTGGCATACGCATCATATTTCCCAAGATTGGGATGATAAATCCAGCACCTGCTGCAATTTCAAATTCTCTCACCGATACTCTGAAGTTAGAGGGTCGTCCTCGCAACTTTTCTTGATCCGAAAATGATTTTTGGGTTTTTGCCATGCAAATTGGAAGCTCATTTAAATTAAGTTTTATGATACTTTTTAGATCTCGTTCAGCTTTTGCGGAATAATCCACACCCTCTGCTCCATAAATTTCTTTTGCAATGGTTTCAATTTTTTCTTTAATAGGGTCCTTTTTTTGATAAAGGGGTTTAAAATCAGAAGAATTATTAGTAATTTCTTGAATTACTGCTGTGGCTAATTCTGTGGTTCCTTTTCCTCCACTGGCCCAACCTTTGCTAACCACTGCTTTGATTCCTAATGACTGACACGCTTGAATCAACCAGTCAATTTCTTCTTGACTATCTGTTGGGAAATGATTGATAGCTACAACTCGAGATAATCCAAATTTTTGCATGTTCTCTAAATGTTTTTTTAAGTTTTCGAAACCACGTTCGACACGCTTTAGGTGAGGGGTGTCATATTCTTCTTTTGGAGACCCACCGTGATGTCTAAGTGCTCTGATGGTAGCAACCACAACAACAACTTTAGGCTTTAGTTGAGCGTACTCACATTTAATATTCAAAAATTTTTCTGCTCCTAAATCTGCACCAAAGCCAGCTTCGGTTATAGTGTAGTCCGTGAGTGACATTCCCATTTTTGTTGCAATTATGGTATTGGTACCTTGGGCAATATTAGCAAAAGGCCCCCCATGTATAATTGCCGGGTTATGCTCTAGTGTTTGAACTAAATTAGGTTTTATTGCATCTTTGAGGAGAAGTGCCATAGCATTTTCAGCGTTTAAATCTTTAGCATAAATGGGGTTTTTATCAAAAGTGTAGCCAATAAAAATGTTGCCTAATTTTTGTTTGAGATCTTTAATATCTTTTGCCATACAAAGAATCGCCATAATTTCGCTTGCTGCAGTAATATTAAATCCGTCTTGCCTAGGTATCCCGTTTGCAGTTCCACCCAAACCAATGGTGATGTCTCTTAACGATCGATCATTTAGATCGATAACTCGTTTCCATACAATTGTTCGAGGATCTATGTTGAGACTTCTTTTTTTGTTTTGAATATTATTATCAATGAGTGAGCTCAATAAATTATTTGCTTTTTCAACAGCATTGAAGTCTCCAGTAAAATGAAGATTAATATCTTCCATAGGGACAACTTGAGAATATCCTCCACCAGCTGCACCGCCTTTAATTCCAAATACAGGACCAAGTGAAGGCTCCCGGAGTACTACAACTGATTTTTTATTAAGCTTATTAAACCCTTCATTAAGCCCAATTGATACAGTAGTTTTTCCCTCCCCAGCTGGTGTAGGAGTTAGAGCAGTAACAAGGATTAAGTTTGATTTTTCAATTGATTCTTCATGGATGAGATGAAGTGGAAGTTTGGCTTTGAACTTGCCATAATGTTCTAGTTCTTCACTCGGAATATTAAGCTTTGCTGCAACATCATTGATGTGCTGCATTTGTATGCTTTGTGCAATTGAGATATCGGACATGTTGAATCTTCAAAAATTATATTACTCCCATTTCTTCACCTACTTTTACGAATGCATTTATCGCTTCGTCTAAGTGATTTTGTTCATGGGCTGCTGATAGTTGAACACGAATTCTTGCCTTTCCCTTAGGTACTACAGGGAAGTAAAATCCAATTACATATATTCCTTCATCCAATAATTTATTAGCCATTTCTTGAGCAATTACCGCATCATATAGCATGATTGGAACAATTGGGTGAACACCAGGTGTGATATCAAATCCAGCCGCTGTCATTTTTGTTCTAAAATATTGCGTGTTGTATTCTAGCTTATCTCTTAGCTCTGTCGTTTCACTAAGCATATCTAAAACTGCAATACTTGCTCCAACAATACTTGGAGCAAGGGTGTTTGAAAATAGATATGGACGTGATTTCTGTCGAAGCATTTCTATAATTTCTTTTTTCCCAGAGGTAAAACCACCACTTGCACCGCCTAAAGCTTTACCTAAAGTGCCAGTAATAATTTCTATTTGTCCCATGACTCCGCAGTGTTCGTGTGTACCCCTTCCAGTTTTACCTAAAAAACCTGAACTATGACATTCGTCAATCATTACAGTTGCATTATACCTGTTGGCTAAGGCCACTATTTTATCAAGTTGTGCAATGGTACCATCCATTGAAAAGGATCCATCGGTAACAATGATTCTATTTCGGTGCGATTGACTTTCTTGTAGGCATCGTTCAAGATCCCTCATATTATTGTGCTCATAGCGGTATCGATGAGCTTTACAAAGTCTTACACCATCAATAATACTTGCATGGTTTAACGCATCAGATATGATTGCGTCTTGGTTGTTAAAAAGTGGTTCGAAAACTCCACCATTCGCATCAAAAGCAGCAGCGTACAAGATGGTGTCTTCTGTACCTAAATATTCTGATATTTTTTGTTCTAACTCTTTATGAATATCTTGTGTGCCGCAAATAAAACGAACAGATGACATTCCGTAGCCGTGGGAATCAATTGCGTCCTTTGCTGCTTGAATTACTTTTGGATGAGAACTTAAGCCCAAGTAATTGTTTGCACAAAAATTAATAACTTCACCTCCTTTATGAGTTGCGATATTTGCACCTTGAGGGGTTGTAATAATGCGTTCATTTTTGAAAAGACCAGCTTCTTTTATTTCTGATAATTCTTGGGTTAGTTTAGCTTGCAATGAGTCGTACATGTGTATTATTATTTTGTAGGTCACAAACTTAAAAATAATTGACAGAACATTAGTTAATGCTTGATTAGTAGTGCAGGAAATAAAAAAAAGATGATTAACTGACTATCGAGCTACAAAACGGAATGGCATAATGCTTGTTAATGTATTACTAAATAGATTATCTGAATTAATGTCTGAACAAAACAAAAAGGCTGATAAGCCAAAGAATAAAGGAGATAGACCGAATCCATTCGATATGAAAAAGAATAAAGGAGGAAAGCCTAAATTCAATTATGTCTGGATATATGCCATATTAGCAGTTGTTTTCTTAGCTATGACTTTCTTGAATCCGACTGGAGGTAAACAAGTTACTGTAGATCGTGTATTATCAATGGTCGAAAATGGAGACGTAAAAAAAATTAGCGTAATCAACAGAAGTCGTGCTGAAATATACTTGACAGAAGATGCTAAGAAGGCAGAGGAATACAAAAAGGATGTTCCGGAAAGTGCTTTTTCGGGTTCAAATGCATACACCTATTACCTTTCAGATATTGGTGATTACGAATTCTTTAATAATCAAATAAAGGAAGCACAAAAAGATCTTCCATCATCTAGCAAAGTAGTTATAAACCCTGAAGTAAAAGAAAATTTTTGGGATAATCCATTAGTTTCTATTGTGTTATACATTGTGGTGTTTGGGTTGATATGGATGTTCATTATGCGGAGAATGGGCGGAGGTGCAGGAGCTGGAGGAGGACAAATATTTAGCATTGGTAAGTCTAAAGCTCAACTTTTTGATAAGGATACCAAAGTGAACGTTACCTTTAAAGATGTAGCTGGACTAGAGGGTGCAAAAGAGGAAGTAATGGAAATTGTGGATTTTTTGAAGAATCCCAAAAAATATTCAGAACTTGGGGGTAAAATTCCAAAAGGAGCCCTTTTAGTAGGCCCTCCAGGAACAGGTAAAACATTATTGGCTAAAGCTGTAGCCGGTGAAGCTGATGTTCCTTTCTTTTCATTATCGGGGTCTGATTTTGTTGAGATGTTTGTAGGGGTTGGAGCAAGTCGGGTAAGAGATTTATTCAAACAAGCTAAAGAAAAGGCTCCGTGTATTATTTTTATTGATGAGATTGATGCAATAGGAAGGGCTAGGGGTAAGAATGCCATGCAAGGAGGAAATGATGAACGTGAAAATACGCTCAATCAATTGTTGACAGAAATGGATGGCTTTGGAACGGATACTGGGGTGATTATGTTGGCAGCTACTAACCGTGTGGATATTCTTGATTCAGCTCTACTAAGGGCAGGTCGCTTCGATCGTCAAATATATGCCGATATGCCTGATTTGAATGAACGAAAACAAATATTTGATGTTCATCTTGAGCCAATTAAAGTAGTAAAAAATCTGGATGTAGATTTTCTCGCTAGACAGACCCCTGGTTTTAGTGGTGCGGATATAGCAAACATGTGCAACGAAGCAGCGTTAATTGCTGCTAGAAGTAATAAGAAGTTAGTTGAAAAGCAAGACTTTTTAGATGCTGTTGACCGAATTGTTGGGGGACTTGAGAAAAAAAATAAAATTATAACACCCGATGAAAAACGAGCAGTAGCTGTGCATGAAGCTGGTCATGCTACGGTGAGTTGGTTATGTGAATTTGCTAATCCTTTGGTAAAGGTAACTATTGTACCTCGGGGTAGAAGTCTTGGAGCAGCTTGGTATCTTCCAGAAGAAAGACAGATTACACGCACAGAACAGATGCTCGATGAGATGTGTGCCACTTTGGGTGGAAGAGCTGCCGAAAAGGTTATTTTTGATAAAATATCAACCGGTGCACTTAGTGATTTGGAGAAAGTAACCAAACAGGCCATGGCCATGGTTTCGATTTATGGATTGAACGAAAAGGTAGGAAATGTTTCCTATTACAACATGGACAATAGTTTTAGCAAGCCGTTTAGTGAAAAACAAGCAGCTTTGATGGATGAAGAAATCAAAAAGCTTACAGATCAGCAATACAAACGTGCCATTAAGATTCTTAAAGATAATAAAGATAAGCTTCTATTGCTAGCCGATCAACTACTTGAGAAAGAGGTTATATTCAAAGAAGACCTAGAAAAAATTTTTGGTCAGAGTGCTGCGGACAAAGCAGCCGAAAAGGATAAAACGAAAGCGGAGAAAAAACCGAAAAAGAAAAAGGTAAAAGAAGAACCTGAGTCTGAAATTGAAGCTAAATAAAGTCTCGATTATTTTACTTTGGTTGTCATGTATTTCATGACATCATCTGGCACAAGGTATTTTATACTTCTCCCCATGCGGACAAGCCCTCGAATATAGCTTGCAGATATATTTAACATTGGTCCTTTCATTACTCGGACCTTCTGATTCTTTGCAAATTCTCCACCAGGGAATCCATCTCTATAATAGGATAATATATCGTAGTTCATTAGAATTTCCTCATGATCTTTCCACTTTTCAAGATGTTGAAGATTGTCAGTACCTAGAATAAGCTGAAATTCTATTGTTGGATTTTGCTCTTTTAATTTCTTAAGTGTATAGTAAGAGTATGAAGGTGTTGGCATGTTAAACTCAACATCACAGGCTTTGAACTTATCGTTGCCTTTAATTGCTAATTTCACCATATTGAGACGGTGAGAAGCTTCCATGATATCTTTTCCTTTTTTTAGCGGATTTTGAGGTGATACTACATACCAAATTTCATCTAATTTGGCTTGATCCAACATGTACTGACCAATAATTAAATGCCCAAAATGTATTGGGTTGAACGACCCAAAAAACAATCCTACCTTCATTCTAATCTTCTGATTTTAAAAACTTTGCAACTATAATTTCTGCGGTTTCAAAAGTATCATTTAATACATCGTTAACAATAACTTTATCAAATTGATGTTCATAATTTAGTTCACTTTTAGCCTTTTCTATTCGCTCTAAAAGTTGATGTTCTACTTCTGTTTCTCTGTTTCGAAGCCTTTCCATAAGAATATCTACCGATGGTGGCCTCAGAAAAACAGCTAGTGCTTGGGCTCCATAAAATTTTTTAATATTTAGCCCACCAATAACGTCCACATCAAAGATTACAGTTTTTCCAGCTTCCCACAACCGTTCTACCTCTGATTTTAATGTTCCATAAAATAGTCCCTTGTATACTTCCTCATATTCTAAAAATAAATCATTTTTAATAGCTTTTAAAAACTCATTTTCAGAATAAAAATAGTAATCACGTCCGTTTTCTTCATTCGGTCTTTTTTGTCGTGTTGTCACACTAACAGAAAAAGCTAGTGAGTCAATTTTTTTTAGTAGATGTTTGACAACTGTAGTTTTTCCACTTCCACTTGGTGCCGAGAATATGACTAATTTATTATTCAAAATATTTTATAAAAGGTTAAGAACTTGTTCTTTTATTTTTTCTAACTCTTCTTTCATTGCAATCACTTCTTTTTGGATACCCGTATGATTTGCCTTACTCCCCAACGTATTTATTTCTCGACCCATTTCTTGTGCTACAAAATTAAGGGACTTCCCTTTAGGATTATTGGATAGGGATTCTATAAAATGGTTACAGTGCTCACTAAGCCTAATTTTTTCTTCATTAATATCCATTTTTTCAAGGTAGTAGATGAGTTCTTGTTCGAATCGATTTTTATCAAAACTTTCATCGTCTAGTAATTGGCTTAATTTTTTATGAAGCCGTTCTCGTGTTGTAGATGTTCGTTCTGGCTCAAACTCTTCAATTTTGGGAATTCCTGCAAGAATAGTCGTTGTGTAACCATGCAAAACATCTTGTAAACTATCTCCTTCTCTTTTTCTAAATTCATCAAATTCATGAAACGCCTTTTTGCCCACATCTATAATTAGGGCATATAAGTTAGGATCAAGTTGATCCTGATCTTGATAAACAACATCATGCATACCCGTGGTAATTTTGAAAATATCATGTTCAGGAGCGTCCAATTGTTCACTGAGTGATTTTAGCTTAGTGTAGTATTGTATGGCCAATGCTTCATTAATTTGAATCTCGCTCTCACTGATTTCGTGTTTGACAATATTAACAGACAAGGTAACACTGCCACGTTCAATAAGCTTACCAAATGTATTTCTAATTTCAATTTCTTTAGACATCAAAAAACGAGGCATTCTTAAGTTGAGGTCAAGGTATTTTCCATTTAGGGCTTTAATCTCAACCTTAACACTATATTTTTCGGTATGTCTTTCGGCTACACCATAGCCGGTCATTGATCGTATCATTTTACTAATAGCAAATGTAATTAGTAAATGACTACAAATGACAGAACTCAATAAATTCAGAGGTTAACTATTCTGATTTCTGCCTTTATTCACCAAAAATAGTCCCAATATAACAAGCAACCCAAAACCAATCTTTTCTTTGGAAATGGTATCCATACCTAATGAGATAGCAATGAGTGTTGCTAAAAGTGGTTGCAAATAAATATAGCTACCTACGGTCGTTGAGTTACTATTTTGAAGAGCCCATGCGTTGAGTAAATAGGCTAGAATTGTAATACCTACAATTACATAAATCATAGCAAAAATAGCCTGATTAGGAAGAGTGATCCACGATACATTTATGAAATCAGATATTCCAATTGGAAAAACCATTAAGAAACCATACACAAAAAGAAATGTGGTTATGGTCATTGCATTATATTTCTTTAGAAGTCGAGTTACGTAATGTAGGTAATACGCATAGCTAATGGCGTTAAGCATGACCAATAAATCTCCCCAAAATCCATTATTGTCAAATGAAAAATGAAAGATATCAAGCAATAATGCTGCTCCCGTGAACGCAACGATTATTCCAAAACATACCAAGGGTTTAATTGGGGACTTGTTGCCAATAGCAGAGAAAATAACCACAAAAATGGGGGCCATCAACATGAGCACTGATGCATTGATGGAGGAGGTCATAGACAGTCCCTTAAAAAAGGCGGTCATATTGAATGCTACACCAAAGAATGCAGCAATAAACAATTGCCAATGATCCCTTCTTTGTTCGATTCGTTCTTTTGAAAAAAACAAGTAATGAACTAGGTAGAAAAGCATTCCTGCACCCACTCTAAGAAGTATGAATGCTGTTGGGCTGATGAATTGAGGCATAGCCCATTTAGCAAAACTAAAATTACCAGCGTAAAATAATGCTACAGCAAATAATGCCAAGTGAACTAAGATTTTTCTGTTAATGTTCAATAGCACAAATTAAACCTAAAATGTAATGGTATTCATCAATTACCTTTCCATGTTCTATGTAAGTTTTATGTCGATTTCTTAAAAGAACACTTTTTTTGATATCTGAAGATACTTATCCTTGTACTGATGTACGATTTTATTGCTGGCAAAGTAGATCGAATTACTCCTACTGAAGTTGTAATTGATTCTAACGGAGTAGGATTCCTTCTTCATATTACACTCAATACGTTTGAAAAGATAAAGACAGAAAAAGAGATAAAGATTTATGCTCATCTGATTGTAAGGGAGGATAGTCATACGTTGTATGGTTTTGCAACTACAAATGAGCGGGAGATGTATATTAAACTTGTAGGTGTAAATGGTGTAGGTCCGAGCACTGCAAGGATGATACTGAGCAGTTTGAGTGTAGATGATGTGGTTAGTGCTATATCTAATGCAAACATCGCAGTATTAAAAAGCATCAAAGGAATAGGTCCGAAGGCTGCTCAACGTTTGGTAGTAGAATTACAAGATAAACTTGGAGGTATTGGTACTGATGCTGCTTATCAACTTACTGGAGGTGGACAAGCTATGGAGGAAGCATTGGAAGCATTGATAGCTCTTGGATTTGCAAAGCCATCGGTTAATAAAATATTGATGAGAATATCTAAAGAATCGGGCAATAATTTAACCACAGAAGAGTTAATTAAAAAATCGTTACAATTATTGTAAATTTGCATCCCTACAAAAAAGAGATCAGCCTATAAGAAAACCCCTACTCCATTCCATAAGTTTGGCATTAAACTTTTGAAAAGTAAACTATTTATAGCAAGTATACCCAGAGTATTCAAGGCTCTTTCGCTTTTGTGTGTCTTGATTTTAGTAGGGCTTTCAGTCTCTGCTCAAACAGACAGTACATCAAAATCTGGTGATGAAAGGACGAAGACTAATATTGACTTTAAAGACCCCCCAAATATTAAAACATTGTATAAGTATGATGCTAATACAGGAAATTATCTTGAAATATTAACAGTTGGGGGCAAGCAAGTTGGTTCACCAAAGGTATTGACACTGGGCCAGTATCTTAGAGCAAAAGAAAAACAAGATCGAGAAGCTTACTATCGCAAAAAAAGTAATGCAGACAAGTATGTAAAGGGTGGAGGAATCATCCCAAAAATAGCAGTAACGCCCGAGATATTTGATAAGGTATTTGGTGGAGGAATAATAGATATTAAACCCACAGGTAGTGCGGAAGTCACTTTTGGAGGGAGATTTAATAAAGTAGAAAATCCTACTTATGCCATCCGTCAGCAACGAAATGGTCAGTTTGATTTTGGGATGAAAATGCAACTCAATGTGACTGGACAAATTGGTGATCGACTGAAACTGAATTGGAATTATGATACCGAGGCGACCTTCGAATTTGAAAACCAAATGAAGCTTAACTGGGGTGGTGGAGAAGATGATATCGTTAAAAATATTGAGTTAGGTAACGTGAGTTTGCCACTTAATGGTAGTCTAATTCAAGGAGGTAGGAATCTATTTGGAATCAAAACTCAATTACAATTTGGGAAATTGAAAGTAGCTGTAATTGCTACTCAGGATAAGGGCGAAACCAAAGAAACAGAGGTGACAGGTGGTGCTCAGGTAAGTAATTATGATATTCAAGTACATAATTATGATGTGAATAGGCACTATTTTTTATCTCATTATTTTGCAGACAACTATGACAATGCCCTTTCTCGTATTCCTATAATTACGTCTAGTGTTCAGATAAATTATGTTGAGGTATGGATCACCAATAGAAATAATGCTGTTGGGAATTCACGAAATATTATGGGTTTCATGGATTTAGGTGAGAATGAATCCAACGCATATCGTTCATGGGTGCTGGGTAATGGCAATCAGTTCCCAGATAACAGTCATACTAATTTATATTCAGACTTTGTAAGGGGACAAGATTTTTGTGATCCTACCGATTCTCGATTTGAATTGGGGACAGATTACGAATGTTTGAGTAATGCTCGAAAACTGAATGCCAACGAATTTACTTTTCATCCAACGTTAGGCTATATATCCCTCAATCAGTCATTAAATAACGATGAGGTACTTATGGTTGCTTATGAATACACTGCAAATGGTGCGAACTACCAAGTAGGTGATTTAACCATCGATAACCCTCAAACAACGGGATCAAATAGTCACCTAAATTTAAAATTATTAAAACACTCTACTATTAAGCCTAACTTACCTGCGTGGGATTTGATGATGAAAAACATCTATTCATTGAATACGTATAATCTACAGAGAGAGGATTTTACAATGAATGTGGTATATGCTGACGATCCATCTGGAGCGGATTTGAATTACCTTCCAGTTGAGCCATCTGAAACTGCAATTAAAGATAAGCAGCTAATTACTGTATTAAATTTAGATAAGATTAATAAACAGCAAGAAGCAAAGCCAGACGGTGTTTTTGATTTAATAGACGGAATTACTATCGATGCTATGAAGGGTAGGATAATATTTCCAGTCAGAGAACCATTTGGAGATTTTCTTCGAGCGAAATTTAAAGATCAAGTTGAGGCAGATTATTATGTTTTTGATTCCCTTTATCAAACTACCAAATGGAATGCGGAACAAGACTTAAAACACAATAAGTTCTTTCTAAGAGGAACATTTAAAGGTTCTTCATCTGATCAAATCAGATTACAATGCTATAATATTTCAAGAGGATCTGTTCGAGTTACAGCCAATGGGAATGCTTTGAATGAGGGCTCAGATTACACAGTAGACTATCAGATTGGAACGGTTAAGATTATTAATCAAGGAATTTTGAATTCCGGTGCAGCTATTAAAGCTACTTGTGAGAGTAATTCACTCATCAATATTCAGCAAAAATCCTTAGTAGGAACACGTTTAGACTATAATCATTCAGACAAACTTTTATTGGGGGCTACCTTTATGCATATGTCTGAAAGGCCTTTGACTAATAAAGTAAATATAGGAGAAGAACCTCTCAGAAACTCTATATGGGGATTTGATGGGTCATACAATACAGATTCACGATTTTTAACTCGTTTGGTAGATAAAATTCCTTTTATTGAGACCAAAGAGAAATCCACCGTTAGTATCACAGGAGAATTTGCTCACCTCATTCCTCATAAAGCAAAAACTCAAGGGGATAAAGGAACCTCATACATTGACGATTTTGAGGGGGCTGAAACACCATATGACCTCAAATATGTGAGAAGTTGGTTTATGGCAAGTACTCCACAAGGTCAGCCAGAGCTATTCCCTGAAACCTCAAATCCACTAAATGCTGATAGTGGTTATAATTCCAAAAGAGCCAATTTAGCATGGTATAATATTGACCCTATTTTTCAGAATACATCCAAGCAAACTCCAGCTAATATTTCCACAACAGAAATGTCTAGTCATTGGGTAAGAACCATTGTCCAAACCGAAATCTTTCCAAACCTTCAGCTACAACAGGGTCAGCCTCAACAGATTCCAACGTTAGATTTAAGTTATTATCCAAGAGAGAGAGGACAATATAATTTCAATACAAATAATCTATTGGCGAATGGTAATTTATCAAATCCAGAAGAAAATTGGGGTGGAATTATGAGAAGAATTGAGACCAATGATTTTGAGGCGACTAACATTGACTATATCGAAATTTGGTTAATGGATCCATTTGTTTACTCGAAGCATAATTCAACTAAGCACAGCACGGGTCAACTTTACATCAATTTAGGAAGTGTATCTGAGGACATTATTGTAGATAGAAAGCGTTCTGCTGAGAATGGATTGCCAATCCCCGATGGCAACTATGGAGTAGATACAGGAGAATATGCACTAACACCTACGGGTCAGATTATCAATAAAGCGTTTGACAATAACCCTTCTGCACGAACATCTCAAGACATTGGTTTGGATGGGATGAATGATGATGTAGAGCGATTATTACTTAAAAATTATTTAGAAGCTATTGAAACAAAATTTGGCAGAACTTCAAAAGCCTATCAATTAGCCGAAGCTGATCCTTCTGGTGATAATTATTTATTTCCAAGAGACCCAATTTATGATGGTCAAAATGCTTTAGTATTAGAACGGTATAAAAAATTTAATGGATTTGAAGGAAACTCAACATTGGATAAATTGGATGATGGTTCTCCAAAATCGTCGAATACAATTCCTAATGATGAAGACATCAATCAAGATTATACGGTAAATTTAAATGAGGAGTATTTTCAATATCGAATAGATATTAACCCTGCTCGTATGAAAATTGGGGAGAATTATGTGACAGATTCTGTTAAGGTGAATGCTAATCAGATTGATCCTGGTGAGTTACCCAATGATGTGACTTGGTACCAATTAAAGATACCTATTAGACAATATGAGAAGAAAGTTGGGGGAATTCAAGACTTTAAATCCATTCGTTTTATGCGAATGTATTTGAAAGGTTTCCAAGATAGTGTAGTCCTAAGGTTTGGGAATCTACAATTAGTCCGAGCAGATTGGAGGAGATACCTTAATACGTTGAAGTTTCCGCCAAGAGTTGGGCCACCTATTGATCCAAATGACGATTCTGAATTGGTTGTTTCTACGGTTAATATCAATGAAAATGGTCGTCGGAGTCCAATACCTTACAAGGTTCCTCCTGATTTTAGCAGAGAGATTGATCCTACTCAGCAAGGAAATGTTGAGCAGAACGAGCAATCAATATCCATAGCGGTTTGTAATCTAGGTAGAGAGGATGCTCGTGGGGCATACAGAACATTAGATTTTGACATTAGAAACTACAAAACACTCAAGATGTTTGTTCATGCCGAATCAAATATTGCTCAAGATGGTGATGCAATTGCTATAATGAGAATTGGAACTGATCTTGAGAATAATTTTTATCAGTACGAAATCCCATTAAAAATTACTCCAAACGGCAGCTCTGATCCTCAAATCATTTGGCCCAAGGAAAATGAATTTATTGTTGACTTAGAAGAGTTTTATAAATTAAAATTGAATCGACAACTCAATCAAAAGGATAACCCGAATGGTTACTACTCAGAGTCATTGCCCAACGGTCATAGTATTAGCATTGTTGGTTTGCCAGATTTGAGCAATGTAAGAACAATTTTAATTGGATTAAAAAATTCGGCCACTAGTTCAACCTCTGAATTATGTGCTGAGGCATGGTTCAATGAACTACGACTCGTAGATTTTGCCAACAAAGGTGGTTACGCTGCAAATGCTCGAATGGTAGCTAAGTTAGCAGACTTTGCAAATGTTACGGTTTCAGGTAATTACCAGTCTATTGGATTTGGAGCTATAGACAAAAAGTTAAATGAAAGAAATTTAAATGAGCAAATACAATACGATATATCTTCGAATATTGAATTAGGAAAATTCTTTCCGGAGAGTTCAGGAATAACAGTTCCAATGTTTATAGGGTTTAACGAAAACATTATTAATCCTAAATATTACCCTCTGAACCCAGATATTTTACTTCGAACTGCAATAAACAATGCAGAAAGTGCTGCAGAAAAAGAAAAAATCAGAACTGCTGCTCAAGATTATACCTCAAGATATAGTCTCAACTTCACGAACATTAAGAAGAATCGTACGGCATCATCTGGACGGAAAACTCATTTCTACGATATTGAAAATTGGAACTACTCATTTTCCTATCAGCGATTGTTTAGACGAAGTCAAGTCATTGAGAGAAATGATGCAAGAACCTACAAATCTTCTCTTGGTTATAACTTTAGCAAAAAGACTAAATCTTGGCAGCCATTTAGAAAAAATTCAAAGTTCAGAAAGTATCCACTTATTCGTGATTTTAACGTAGGTTTAGGCCCAAGTAATATAAATTTTAGAGCGGATGTTAATCGTAGGTATGCAGAAATGAAAAACAGGGATAATGATAATTTTAAATCCATCGTTCCTATTTTATTTGACAAGACTTTTAGCATTGGAAGAGTTTATGGCTGGAAGTGGAATTTAACAAAAAGTCTTGTAGTAGATTATGCAAGTACAGCAAATTCATGGATTGAAGAGCCGTTTGGAGCACTTAACACACAAGAAAAAAGAGATTCATTGTTGGAGAGTTTTTGGTCATTGGGTCAGTTAAATGACTTCAATCAAAAGGTGAATATAAACTATACACTACCACTTCGAAAAGTTAAGATTTTAGATTGGACTAAACTTACAACAAAGTATAGTGCAAGTTATGAGTGGAGAAATGCTCCACCAGCATCAAGGTCATTGGGTAACACAATTCAAAATTCTCGATCTATTGCTGTTAATGGCAATTTAAACTTTGTCTCATTGTACAATAAGGTCCCATTCTTAAAGAAAATAAATAGACCTCCGCCACGAAGAAAATTGCCTAAGGACTTGGATGAGAATGGCGAAGATAAGGAGGAGAAAAAAGAAGGAATGAGCTCTACTACTCGTTCGCTATTCAAAATGATTATGATGCTCAAGCAAGCTCAGTTTAGTGCAACATTTACTGATGGTACAACCCTCCCTGGATTTACACCATCTATTGATCTGTTTGGTCAAAATTTTGATAAGAATACTCCGGGCCTTCCTTTTATTTTTGGAGCTCAAGATGAGTCCTTTAGAAATACTATTGCTGCCAATGGCTACTTAACGACAGACACCAATCAGATTGCACGTTATTTGAATTTGAGCTCAATTGATATCAATGGATCAGCAACGTTAGAACCGATTAAAGGGTTTAGAATAAGTGTGAACTTTAATAAGCGTCAAAGTTTTAATGTGACGAGTAACTTCAGGTACTCGGAATCGCAAGGTGATTTTGATGATGTGTTTTATACAGAAGTGGGGACTTTTACCACCTCATTTGGGACATGGAGTACCATGTTTGATAAGTTAAATGATGATTATTCTTCTGCCGCTTTTGACCAATTCAAAAACAATCGATATACGATTGCTCAACGACTTCAGGCTAGAGAGTTTACAGGTGATGGGGCATATGCTAATCGTTATGAGAATCAACTAAATGTAATTGATGATAGCACTGGATTCCCTATTGGTTTTAGTAACAAACATCAAGAAGTATTAACCCATGCTTTTATTGCGGCATACAGTGGTAAAAATGCAAGTACCTCATCATTAAATCCATTCAAAAACTTACCTATCCCCAATTGGAGAGTGAGTTATAATGGGCTAACACAGCTAGAGATGTTTAAAGAGATTTTTAGTAATATTTCCATCTCTCATGGTTATTCAAGTACATTAAATATTAGCTCATTCCAACAGCCTCCACTATATGGTGTAGATACCCTAGAACGAGGGTCTAATCTAGAAACGCAATATCGTTTCAATAGTGGGATATCCATTATAGAACGTCTAACTCCGTTGATAGGAATTGATGTTACAACCAAAGAGGGGTTGACTGCAAAATTTGAGTATAAAGTATCTCGAAACCTACAGTTGAATGTGATTTCTGCTCGAATGGTTGAAGTTAGAAATAAAGAAATTGTGATTGGTGCTGGATACCGAACAACAGGATTACGATTGCCAATTAAGATGAATGGAAGTTGGGTTATTTTGAGAAATGATTTAAATGTTCGTTTTGATTTTTCTATACGTGATGGAATAACTATAGTCCGTACGTTAGAGGGCAACAACGGAGAAGATAGTTATATCCCAACTGCAGGCATCAGAACGGTAAGTATTAGACCATCTATTGATTATAAGATTAATGATGCATTGAATTTCAGAATGTTCTACAATAGAAACTCCAATAATCCGGTTACGAGTAATTCATTCCCGTCTGCATTAACTGATTTTGGAGTTTCTATTCGATATACGCTCCAATAGAACAGTTATTTCAAAGTTTACATTTTCAAAGTAAGGATGAGCGGATTATTTTATGATCCTATTTCCCCTTTGTGGGGAAATACAGTGTATATACTTTAGCTCGTTCCTCGCTAGCATTACTTTTTATTTGACATCTCATTCAAACTCAAAGTTTGACTAGCTGTCAAATAAAAAGTCTGATTCATTTCTTGAACCAGACCTATATTGTCGGGATGAGAGGATTCGAACCTCCGATCTCTGGTCCCCCAGACCAGCACTTTAACCGGACTAAGCTACATCCCGATAACTCGCTTTTTAGCAGGTTGCAAATAACTGAAATTAAATAGAATTGAAAAAAATAATCGATTGAAAGGTTGCGAATAAATAATTGCATCTTTGAATGCATGATGATTGAACCTGAAGTATTTTCTTTTTTTAAGCTTTTAGCACAAAATAATAATCGACCTTGGTTTCATGAAAATAAAAAATCCTATGCCAATGTAAGGCAAAATATTGTTGATTTTTCCAATGACATGGAATCAAGATTAAACCTTACTGACAGTATTGAATTAGGAAAATTATTTCGAATAAATAGAGATGTACGATTTAGTAAGGATAAGTCTCCATATAAATCGAACATCAGTGGTTATTTTAAGCGTTTGGGTGAAGAACTTAGAGGGAGCTATTACTTTAGTTTTCAACCAGGAAACACCTTTATTGGGGGTGGGTTTTATGGTCCTAACAAAGAAGATACACTTCGTATACGCAAAGAATTCGAAATGGATGATACGATTAATGCCATTATTGAGGCCTCTGATTTTAAGAAATACTTTGGAGAATTGATTGGAGAAGGTGTTGCCACTGCTCCAAGAGGTTTTGACAAAGACCACCCCAACATTCATTGGATCAGAAAGAAACAATGGTATGTTCTGCGTAAGTTCACAGATGAGCAAGTTTTGGATGGCTCATTTGTGGACGAAGTTCACAAAACATACCTAGCTGTTCGACCTTTTTTTGATTATATGAGCGAGGTCTTAACCACCAATTTAGATGGTGAATCTATTCTATAACGTCATACTTAATTTTATCATGCAGTTTAGTCCAGCCATCGGATATAGATAGTTGAAATCTTGCCTTTGGTTGTTAATGAACCCACTAAATGTATAGCCATTTGGGGCATAATATTGATTCAGTACATTATTGACATATAAACCGAGTGTAAATTGACGAACTCCTGGGATTTCATTGGTTTGATAATTCAATGACAAATCAATATTTGTGAAGGCATCTAGACTTCTCTCGTCACTTTGCGTATTATCCATGTATTGTTTCCCAACATACTTGGCTTGCGATGTCAGTGTGAAATTAGGATTGACTTTGTAGCTCAATACAGCAGCAGTTATCAAATTAGGAGAAAACGAGATGTCGGTATTTTCATATTCTCGATCTCTAATTCCATAGGGTGCAGACCATTCGCCTACATACTCTGTAAACGTACTAATCTTGTTTTCAGAGAAAGTCAGGTTACCTCCAGCTTGCAATTTATCGAATAGAGGATATTGGAATTCCATTTCAACACCTCGGCGGTAACTTTCATCTACATTGGTTCTAATAGCTTCACCGACATCATTCACTGCACCTGTAAGTACCAGTTGATTCGTGTATTGCATGTCATAGAAGTTGATATTGAACTGTTTTCTGTTTTTCTGGTATTTATATCCGATCTCAATGTTATTTAGCTGTTCGTGTTGAGGCCATGCAGTCGGTTTATTATTCCTAAAGTCATCTCGAACAGGTTCTCGATTTCCAATAGCATATACACCATAAAACGTAGAATGATTATGCAGGTAGGTGAATCCTACTTTGGGGTTAAAAAAACCGTAGTCAACAGTCTGGTTTGAAAAATTAAGGCTATCATTTAAACCTTCGAATGTGTAATCAATCAATCGATACTGTAAGTCAACATATGGAATGAAATTTCGGAAGTTGTAACTTGCTTTTAGATAGGCATTCCCATCTGTTTTTGTTGCGGGGTTATCATAATAACGAGTTTTTATTTCTTCATAGCTTGTGTATTGTGTGGCGATTACTTCACCAAAGTGCTCTCCTTGGTATGAATTATATCCCACACCAGCTGTCAAATCCAGTTTATTTTTTTGGAAGTTTACACTGGTCAAACCTCCAATGAGCGTGTTGTCTAACCACCTTCTTCTTACAATATCGGCACTAGTAGAAGTATCACCGCTGGGGTGTATGCTATCGATTCCGTAGTCTGCTACATCTTCACCTGCCTTAAATTGTTCGAAGTATCCCTTACCCGTTGTTACATAAGCTGCAGAGTTCCATTTTAAATGCTTGGAGAATG
>CAJWLP010000033.1 GCA_913043145.1 uncultured Bacteroidota bacterium | reverse complement strand
TAATGAATTTTGCATAGTACATTGCCCAAGCATCTCTATACTCAAATAATAACTTCCCCCCTCGAAGCATATTTTTATTGGTTTTCATAAATGCTGGTGGACTCCACGGACTAACATATAAGGGTAAATGACCATTAGCCATTACCGTAGCACGTTTAATCATGGGAATTCTGTATTTTTTGTCATGTTCAATAGAAAAAGTTTTTAATGATTTGTCAGTGTCTGATACATAAGTATAACTCTCTCTGCTGAAATCACAGCTATGGATATGAGTTCTAACCAATGAATATCCTATACCATTTTCTAGGCTATAATATGCGTTTAACAACTCTTCTTGCTTAGAAGAGGATAATGATGAGAAAACTTCGGCAGAAGCATCAGTAATAGCACCACCTATTCCAAAGAAAGTTTGAAAGGTTTTATTTGGATTTACAAATATGGACACTTCTGTTTCCAATGGTTGGATTGCAGAAATAAAAGTAGGCTTAGATATTAATGTTAACCTCAAATCTGTATCTTTTGCAGTCGAATAGACTAATACGCTGTCTCTATTTTCTTTTGAGTTTAATTGGACTCTAGATTGTCCAAAAGTATCTTTACTTATAAAGCCTAATAAAATTAGACACATCATAATAATGCTAGTTTTACAATTCATGAAATATATTTAACGATAAGGGTTGCAAATTTAATATTGAAGACCATAGCCATATTTAAATAATGGAATATTTGATTCGTCCCAAAAGTTAGGTCCATATTTACCTTCAAAATTTTCATATGATTTAGGCCATGAATGAGGAAGTTTTCCTTTAAAGTTATATTCACCAAATAATACTTCAGCAATCCCATCACCTTCAGAACCTGGCAACCATGCTGCAATAAAGGCATCTGACTGTTCAATTTGTTTTGAAACAATTAAAGGTCTACCAGAAATTAAAATTGTAATCAACTTAGGCCCATTATTAGTGTAAGAGTTAATATAATCCTGATGCTTTTTTGACAATATCAACTGATGATTATTATTCCCATTATTAATATCCCCCATAAATTCAGCATATGGAGTTTCACCTACAACAACTATAATAACATCAGCATCATCGTGATTATTATTTGCGAATTTATCGTATATAACTTCCCCTGTTGCAATTTTTTGAACACCCTCAAGAATAGATGTTGCTCTTGAATAATTTTCACTCACACCTTGCCAAGCAAGTGTCCAACCACCAGATTGTAAGCCAACATTATCAGCATGTTCTCCAATAACTACAATCTTTTTACAGTTTTTGTTTATTGGTAACACATTATCTTGATGTTTTAACAAAACAAGTGATTCACGAACTGCTTGTTTAGCAATTAATCGATGGGTTGGTTTCCCAATATGTGACACCAAGCTAGGATCTGGAAAAGGATTTTGAAACAATCCTAATCTAAATTTTTGTCTTAAGATTCGTCTGACAGCATCATCAATTCTATCTAGATGGACTTGTCCACTTAAAACAGCTTTTTTCAGACCGGATTGGAATACATTTAAATCTCCATCTACAGCCATAATAAGATCAACACCTGCATTGATAATATCATTTTTACCAAAACGTGAATATCCTTTCCAATCGGATACGACAATGCCATCAAAACCCATCGCATCTTTTAGCGTATCCATAATTAACTCTTTATGAGCGTGAAGAGGTATCCCAGACAATGATGAAAAAGAAACCATAATTGCCCCTACTCCATCTTTTACAGCTTGTTTGTATGGCGGCAATAAGCGTTGGCTAATTTCTTGCATACTTAAGGAGATTTTCCCACCTTCCTTACCATGATCGGTGGAGCCGTCACCGACAAAGTGTTTGGCAGTTGCTAAAACCGTGTGTGATGCTGTTAAATTACCCTGATAACCTTTTACAGATGCACTCACAAGTTTTGAGGTCAGATCAGTACTCTCAGAATATGCCTCATATACACGACCCCATTTTTCGTTATATGGAATAGCAATACAAGGAGAAAATGTCCAATTAAATCCTGTAGCTTGAGTTTCAAGTGCAGTTATTGAGGCTGATTGTTCAACCAAACTTGGATTATGCGTAGCACCCATGCCTATATTGTGAGGAAATATAGTCGCACCATTGTAGGTATTTTGTCCGTGAATAGCATCCACTGCAAATAATAAAGGAATGCCCAATCTTGTTGCTAATGCTTTATCTTGTAATTTTTTGAAATTCGCCTGCCATCCTAATGCTCCCTCTCCGGGAGAAGGGCCTTGAGTATGAATCACTGAGCCAATAAATTTATTGGTAACATCATCTGGATTGATATCATCAAAATGCCTGACTTGAGTCATTTGACCAATCTTTTCATCTAATGTCATAAGATTTATTATCTGATTAATTTGATCTTCATTAGGTGCCGATGAATCAATTTTAAACTTATTATAAATGGGGATTTCAAAATCAAACCTATTTTTTCCAATTAATAAATTTGATGGTATTAAAAGAATAGAACAAAAACATAACCAAACTAGTTTCAAATGCTTCATAACTTATAATCTAATAGACACCTACTGGTTTGTTTTAATTATTCTTTTTGTGAAGACCGATCCATTATCTAATCTTAATTTCACAAGATATATTCCTGTAGGGTAACCTATTAAAGAAATTTGCTCATTAAGAGATAATGTTTTTAAATAATTTTGAGATGAAATTGTTTTGCCACTGAAGTCATAAATAGTTAAATTAATATCTTGTATACGATCTGTGGTAAATTGTATATTAAAAAGATTATTACTAGGATTAGGAAACAATGAAATAGAGTTGGATTGAAAAATTTTATCTTTTGTAGATAAAGATTTAGCTATAAACTCAATCCAATTTAAATTGAACGGAGCTTTTGTTATCAGAACTCTCATTGTATATCTGCCTGCTTTCAATTGAACTACCTCACTAGTTGTTTTCCAGCTTTGCCAATTTCCAGTAGATAAAAAAATCGGATTATCAATTTCACTTATAAAACCTGAAGTGTCTATGAATTGTAACCTAATTGACCCGGTCCCAAATTGAGCAGCAGTTCGGTAATTTATCTGATACTCACCTGAATTTTTAACATTTATCTCGTAATCTAGATAATCATTAGGATCTAAATATGCAACATTAAACCCACCACCGACATCCGTTGTCTTTTCAAGTTCCACTCCTTCCTGAAATGTATAGCTTTCAGATTCAATCTTTGTGGGAATCTGATGTACAAAAGCTATATTATTTCTCACATTCTTTAAAGAAAACAGCTCAAGATTGGAACCATCAGTTGAGACAATCTGATCTCCATCATATGAAATTTTAATTTCATCAGAATAGTTGAGCGTATAATTCAGTCTAAAATTAATAATCTTTGGATTTGTTACATCCATAGAAATGGATCCAATAGGAATACTAGAACCATTAACAAGGATTTCAAAATCATCGAAATCAATTTTACCTAAGTACGAAAGAAACTTATTCGTATTCATTTGAATGCCATATTCATCTGTCGTTTCAGCTGCCATAAATTTTGTTGATATGTCACCAATCTGACGAGTGGTTTTTATAAAATCAAAGCTATTCACATTAAAACCCGCTCGATCGACATAAAATCTAAACTTGTGATTTCCTTGATGTAAAACAAGATCAGATATGGTTGTGGTTATCCATTTTTGCCAGCCACCTGATGGATAGACAAAAATAGATTCTGTAATGCTTTGGTTATCAATGGCAAAATACATTCGACCACCCGATCCCCCAGATGCAGTTCTTACATTTAAGTCGTAAACCCCATCAGATTCAATATCTACCTCATATTGGGTCCATTCTCCTTGTTCTAAAAAGCCAATATTAAATCCATTACTAGATAAGTCTTCACACTTTTCGATATCAACACCATCATTCCGATATGCCCATCCATTATTCCAACCACTATATTCTCCAGTTGAAACAGAATAGTTAGCTACATCATTATCATCATATGCCTCACCTACTTTTCCTAGATCATAATCAGATGCAAACAACTTTCCAGGCACACTATGTTTTGTAAAAGGTATGGTCTTACTAGAAAAAGGTTGTCTAAAAAGAGCATCAATTACATCATTTTGATATTGACAGTTTTCTATTTTTAAGTCTTCAGTCAATTGGAAAAGAACTTTTTTAGAAAACGTAATTGAGGGCTTTGTACCACCGTTATTCCAATAATCTAGTAGATTTTGATATCCTTCACTCTTTGAAATAGAGAGAGGTCCTGCAATGGACTCAATTTTTTTCAATGGCCACCACGCCCAACCTATATCATTATCTTCATATAGTTTGACGGCACTCTGAAACCATTCATTTGAATTTTCACCTGTTTCGCCGAGGTATAAAGGAACATTGTAAGATTCTCTCATGTCCAAAAAACCTTTGATTGATGCTTGATCATTATATGACCAGTACTTATGTGGAGAGTATACTAAGTTGATATCCCAAGGAGGTGTCAGCCCTGTAAAATCATTTGCAAACCAATTCCCTTCAATGAAAATAATATGTTTTTGATCAACTTTACGAATACTATCCGTAATTTCTTTGTATAGGTTTTTTATGGCTATTCCACCTGGCAAATCCCAATTGGGCTCATTCAACAAGTCATATCCAGCTACCCATTGCTCATTTGCATAATGTTTGGCTATCCGTTGCCACAAAGCAACCATTTTGTCTCTGTTAGATTCACTTTCCCAAAGTGATGGTTTGTTAGGATTGTAATCTGATATAGCAGCATCTTTACCTTGACCACCAGGAGCTGCATGTAAATCTAAAATCACATACATCTCTTCTTTTTTGCACCAACCAACAAGGCTGTCTAACAATTCAAAACCTTTAGGTATCCATGTTTGCTGACCTTCAATTGGCTCTTCTTGAATAGGTAATGTAAATAAATTGTAATGCATGGGAACTCTAACTGAATTAAATCCCCATGATTTTAATGAATCAATATCCCCCTTTCTAACATGATTTGACAACCACCTATTGTTGAAGGTATCCGTGTTCTCCTCTCCAATCAAATCTTCAATAAGATCCATTATCTCATATTGAGCATTAGCAAAAGCATTTGTTTGCATCATATATCCTTCCTTCACCATCCAACCTCCAAGCCCCATTCCCCTTAAAATAATGGTATCTTGGTTTTCATTTACAATTGCTTTTCCCTTAGTACTTAAGAAGTGTTGACCACTAGCACCCAATGAAATAAAAAGAACTAAACTAATTAGTAAAAGAAATTTCTCAAAATTTTTGAATCTCATATTATTTCTGAACAATAAATTTTCGAGTTAATATTTTATTGGTTGATTGAATAGTTATGAAATAAACTCCACTTGTGTATAATAGCGTATTTAATTGTGTTTTAGCTTGGTTTTTAGATATAAATTTTTCAAAAACCTGGCCAGAGGAATTGACAACTTTAATCTCTTTATTCATGGATACTAACTCATGGTTGTATTGAATATTGATATAATCATTGACAAGAGTAGGTCGAATACTAAATAGATTTTTATCTGTTTTTAATTTTCCAATATATGCAGTCTCACAGGAACCATCATTGGAGCATTTTGCAAAACACGTTTTGATAATTGTATCATTCATTACAGATTGAATAAATCGATCATTAAAAGCATCTGGATCAGCACAAGGTTGTCCTTCTATATTCTCTTTACATGACCAATCTCCACAATTTCCATTAAGGAACGTATAATAGCTTAGAAATCCTTTTGCACGCCTCACAGTAACTGTATAAATACCATCATCTTCTGGATCAATCATCGGGTTATCTCCCGCAACACCAAATCCACTGCCACCCGCTAAAAATAATCCTCCAGGATCAACTTCAATTTCTGAGGTATTCAACTCAAATGTAATATCAACTGAATCGGTAATAATTGTACAACTCCCATCATTATCACACGTATTAAAACAGGCTTTAATTGTAGTATCTGACATTATCGGTGGTAAAAATCGGTCATCAAAATTCTTAGGATCGGAACAAGGTAATCCAGCTAGTTTTTCTTTACATGACCAATCTGCACAATTTCCATTAAGAAAAATAAAAAAGCTTGAGAAGCCTTTTTCTTTTTGAAGAGTAATAGTGTATACTCCATCACCGTCTAGATCTGAGAGCCTATTATCTCCAGGCAATCCAAATCCATTTCCACCAGCAATGAATAATCCCTCTGAACTTACAGTACCAAGGGTTGCTGTATTCACCTCAAAAGTTATGTTTACTTGGGCAATTACTGATGATAACAATAAAATTGATAAGCTTAATGTTTTTAATATTCTTTTCATTAATATAAATAAATTTTTACAATGCTCGCACAGCTACATTATCAACTGAAACGCCTGAAGTACCCAAATTAGCACCTCCACTTCTAATGACAATATATACGCTTTTGTTTTCATTAAATTCAAAAGAACCGTCTCCACCACCGACACTACAAGATAAACTAGTTAATGGTCCATCAAATGGCTCAATACCACATCCATCCCAAGTATTCAGTCCTAATCGTATTCCTCCATCAGTATAATCTACGCCATCAGTTGGTGTTGTAGATCCAATATAGACTTCAAACCAACAATCACTCATTCCACTACCTGCAACATCCATCTGTATTTGGTAAGTCTTATTAGCCTCAACGTCAAACTGTTGGTAAATTCCAGCCTGTCCCCAACCACCGCCACTCCATGTAGCTTTTCCATCTTGGAATGTTATGTCAACTCCCGGAGAAATAGATAATAAATTCCAGGACGAATCATTGTCTAATTTTCCATTACTAACCAGATTTGATCCTGTAAAATCATTTTCGATAACTATTTTTTGAGTGGATTCTGCTGTTCCACCTTCAGTGAATATTTTAAATTTTACATCATATTCTCCTTTCAGGTAAAATGTTTTTTGAACTTCTAATCCCTCAGCTGATGTATTGTCTCCAAAGTTCCAATGGGAATACCAAGTCTCAGCACTTGGTGAACCTTTAAAAGTTAATAAATTTGGATTATCAGAATCTGAGAAATAGGTAAATTCTGCATTACTATTGGCAGGAGCCACACTTAATTTGTCATCATCCTCCATGCAACCAATTAATGTAGTTATTAATAAAAATATGCAAACGGTGTATCTTTTAAATTTCATGGTATTTTGTAGTTAGTAACCTGGATTTTCAATTAGCTTAGGGTTATTATTTCTTCTATCTTGACCTATTGGAATATAATAATGTCTTGGGAAGAAATTTGTTTTTTGAGGCTCTGGTTCAATAATCTCATATGTGAATGTCTCATTTCCAAAATTATCCAAATATCTTAACGATGTTATGCCTTGTGTCATGACACTTAAATCAACCTCAGCCGTTCTCCATCTTCGCACATCCCAATATCGATGATCTTCAAAGGCTAACTCTATTTTTCGCTCATTTCTGATTCGGTTCATGAGATCTGTTCCTGAATAAGTTCCTAAATCAAGATTTTGCTTCAATCCAGCTCTTGTACGAATTGGTTCGATATACGATCTAGCATCGCCATCCAAGCCGAGCTCAACTGCAGCCTCAGCAGCATTTAGGTAAATTTCACCTAATCTGAATAATATACAGTCTTGACCAGAATAATATTGTTGAATAAGTAACGGACTTGAACCATCAGCAAGATATTTTCTAACATATACACCTGTTTTTGTAGCATCAGGATGAACCCCCATACCATCTTTCCCCACTCCAGTGCCTGCGTTGTAATCAATTTCACCATTTCTTACAGTACCATACCAAGTTTCAATAGGAGATCCTTGAAAAATGTCATTATTTGTTAGTAATGTCCCCTTAAATCTTGGATCACGATTATCAAATGGGTTATTTGGATCATAACCAGAGTTTGGTTCACTAGGAAGTAAACCGGAATTTAACATTTCGTAGCTATCCATCAATCCTTTGGTTGGAGACATGCTTGACCCCCAATCAACTCGGTAGCTATAAGGTGAATTTCTTAAATCATATGAATGTCCTTTATCATAAGGTAGCCATACTTTCATGAAAATAGTTTCATCTTCAGTCTCATCCGTAAATAACTTACTATAATTTTCTGCTGGATCTGGATATTGATTAAAAAGTACATATCCACCTTCATTAATTATTTTATTAGAAGCATCCAATGAAATCTGGAAATATTCAGCTGCCTTACCCGACGGAATACCCACAACACCATTTAATTGAACTGTGCCATACTTTGCAATAGTTGCCGCATACAAAGACGCCCTCGACTCAAGAGCTTTTGCTGCCCATTTACCAGCTCTACCTTTTTGGCTAGACCAGCGATCTGGTAAAATATCAAATGCTAATTGTACATCCTTAATGACCTGATTATATACAGCTTCCTCAGAATCTCTAGACGGAAAATATTCATCTTCGGGTGTATTATCTGGATCTTGTGCTTCAAGAATGATTGGCACTCCACCATATCGCTTAGCCATAGCAAAATAGCAATACGCTCTAAGAAAATATAATTCACCCAAACGGTTTTCTCTCTCTGTTTTGGTCAATACGTCTTCCCCCAGAGGTTCAATATTTTCAATCGAATAATTAATTTTCCAAATATTGTAATATCCCCACCAATCCAATGGCCAATAATTAGTTGATGTGCCCCAATTACCAGGACGTATAGTATTGTATGCCGGTGTCCAAGAATATGTGCTCATGGCTAGGTCAGTTAAGGCGTCTCGATGAGCTCCCCAACCTGCACCACCGCCAAAATCTTTTAAATAATCCCATGGCATGTTATCGTATATTTTAAATATGTAAGTATCCATTAAATCGCGATCACTCCATACATCCGATTCTGTAATTCGATCCAATGGAGGTTGATTTAAAAATTCTTTCTTACAAGAACTAATTACTGAAACTAATAGTGTTAAAAATAGAAGGTTACGTTTCATTTAAAATTTATTTATAGTGTAAGATTAATACCAAAAGTGGTTGATTTATTTTGAGGGTAATACCACCCCGTTGATGATTGCATTTGAGGATCAAAATCCTCGTCATAAGTTTTAATAACAAATAGATTATAGGCTGTAGCAAAAATTCTAATCTCTTTGAAACCACCATTATTTTTACCAAATTTGGGAAGTGTATAGCTTAAATTGATATTTTTAAATCTTAGATGATTACCACTTCTTTTCCAAAAATCAGAATACCTGAAATTGTTGTCATTAAATCCCCCATCTGAAATTCTGGGGTATTTGGCATCTGTATTCTCAGGCGTCCAATAATCCAATTGATAGGTATAACCATTAAAGCCATTTCGTAGTGGACTCTGAGCCTCTCCATCTAAATAAATATCATATCCTGCAGCACCAGTAAGCAAAACAGACAATGCAAAATTTTTGTATTGAGCAGATAGATTTAATGAAAAATTATACGCTGGCTTATCACCATTACCAAATACTTTTTGGTCTTTCACATCGATAACACCGTCGCCATTCAAATCAACATATCTTACATCACCAGGTTGTATGGTAGAATTAGCATTATTATCCTGTACAGGACTATCATCTATTTCCTCTTGTGATTGGAATAATCCATCGGAAGTATATCCTCTACGTAAATTAGTAAATCCACCCGTTACCATTAGATTTCCTCTCATAAAATCATCTTCAATAACAGCTTCATCAATGAATTCGATAGTTTCCCGTGAATAAGAGAAATTACTAAATGCTCCTACAGTCCAATTACTATTCAATTTCTTATTGTAATTCAAAGAAGTTTCAAAACCCTGATTAGAATATTCATGTAAATTCTGAGCAGCCAATCCAACTCCTAAGGTATTTGGAACACTTCCAGAAGCATAAGCTAATACTCCTTTTTTATAACGTTTAAAGTAATCAAAAGAAAGTTTTAACTCACGATTCAAAAATTCGATATCTAAACCCACATCCTGGGTTGTAATTGTTTCCCAAGTTAAATCTGTATTTGCCAGAGAAGTGTTGTCTATTGTTGGTATTGCTGTTTCATTTATTGCAAAGAAGTGATTGTATGTAAAACCAGATAGCCATTGATACGCGGCAGTACCATCATAACCAGCAGTACCTAATGATGCTCTCAACTTGAGTTGTGGAATTTTTCCTTTAAACCTATTAAAAAAATTTTCTTCTGATATTCTCCATCCACCAGAAACTGATGGGAAAAAGCCCCATTGATTACCCGGTGCAAATTTTGATGATCCATCATATCTAAATGATGATTCAAGAAAATATTTTGAATCGTAATCGTAACTCAACCTACCAACTAATCCTAATCTATTTTCTCGGTATTCTCCTCCATTAGCATCTTTATTCTCATTGGAACCAGCGAAGAGTTGATCGATTAAATCTGACTGATAATCCTGCCTTCTACCATAAAAATTCTCTCCTTGATTATTTTGTAATTCACCAAGTAATAACGCTGAAACACTGTGTTTTTTAAACTTTTGATCATAATTGACAGACTCTTGCAAAACATAATGATTACTGTAATTCATACTATGTGTCAAAACAGTTTCACTGAATGAACCTTCCGGACTAGCAACATACTCATCATAATCACCAGTTAAACGATTTAATGAATACAGTTCATAACTTTTGCCCCAAGTTTTATTGTAATATACATTATTGACCAATGATGCATAAGATTTAAATTTTAATCCATCAATACCAACCTGAGCAGCATCCCACTCTAATGAAAGTTTGGCATCTATATTATTATTTCTTGAACGAAAATATCCTGCGTTAAAATCACGTAAGCCTTCTAATATGTGATTCGGACTAAAACTAGGTCTAGCTGGTGTACCGTCTGGGTAATAGGCAAGATTGTTTGGCAATGCCCTACTAAGCTCTCTAAAAATATCATATGCTGAATAGCCAGGTGCCTCATTAAGTCTTCTACGTCCGGCTAAATTTAATTGTAACGTGAGATAATCATTCACGTACGCATTCAAATTCGTTCTTAAATTGTATTGATTATAGTTTAAAACGTCCTCGGTGTAATTCGACCCTTGATTAAGGAATCCTGCTGAGGCAAAGTACTTAATTTTTTGATTACCTCCAGATATGTTTAAATTGTGTCTCTGCTGAAAACCATACTTCTTGAACATTAGTTCTTTCCAATTTTCATTGGGATAATTTATTGGATCTGAGCCTGATCTAAATGCTTCAATTTCCTCAGAGGTATAAAAAGGTGACTTACCATCATTAACAAGACCTTCATTAAGCACATTAGCATAATCTACTGAGTTTAGAAAATCTGGATATTGGGTAAAGGATGTTTGGGTAAACTGATTGGAGTAGTTTAATTCTGGTTTTCCAATGGATCCTTTTCGAGTTGTTATCAAAATAACACCATTACCACCTTGAACACCATACACAGCAGCTGCAGCTGCGTCTTTTAATATGGATATATTTTCAATTTCGTTGGGATCTAAATCATCAATATTACCGGGAGATCCATCAACAATAACTAGAGCATTACCAAAATTTCTGATCTCGAAAGAAGAACCACTAAAACCAGGTTCACCGCTTCCTTGTCTAACAAATAAACCAGATGCAAGACCTTCTAGTCCATTACTTACAGTTGGTACAGGTAATTTTTTTAGTGTTTTGGCATCAATTGTAGACACAGCAGATGTTATTTTAGTTTTGGATTGTTCACCATAACCTATTACTATCGCCTCATCCAAAAGCTCTTCAGATTTAAGAGCAACATTCAAAACAACTAGATTATTTAATTTGATGGTTTGAGTAGTATAACCAATGTATAGGAATTTCAATGAAGCTGTATCTGACCTCAATGAAATGGTGTACTGACCATTTTCATCAGTGACAGTTCCATTATTAGAACCAACCTCTAAGACAGTAACCCCAATGAGCACATCTTCTGTTGATGCATCTGAAACAGACCCACTCACACTAATTTGAGCTTTTATTGTAAAAAAACTTATCAGTGTAAAAACTATTAAAATTATAAACCTGTGCATGTAATTATATTGCGTTATTTGTGTAAGCAAATTAATAATAAAAGGAGTTTAATTGAGTAAAAATCAGTACGACATTACTACTACAATATGAAAAATTGGATAAAATTTTAAATAAAAGCTATCAAATTTAAATGCAATTAAATGACTTAATATAAACAGCTAAATCCAAAGATTTATCAATACCAAATCTTTTTTTAAGACGATAACGCCCTTGTTCAACAGCCCTTATTGAAATATTTAATAACGATGCTATTTCTTTTGAGCTTAAGTTCATTCTTATTAATGAGCATAACCTTAAGTCATTTTTTGTAATTGAAGGGTGAGCTTTAGTAATTAAATCCAAGAATTTATGATCTAATTCATTAAAGTATAAGTTAAACTCATTCCAATAGTTTTCATTTTTCAATTCATAATCCAACTTTCGAAAAAGTGATTTTAAGTTTCCATCTGGTTTCTTTTCATAATCAATTAGGTTTTGTTTTAACTCAATCAACAACTCATTCTTATGAGCCATTTGAGCAGAAGAAAAAACAAGCTTTGAATTTTTAGATTCTACTTCAGTTGCTAGTTTATCATTTTGTAGTTGAAGAATAATTCGTTTTGCTGATGCCTCTCTCCTTTTTACCCAAAATAACATTAAGAATGATATCAAACCAAGGCCAAATATGAAGATGAGTAATTTAAACCATAATGTCTGCCAATATGGTGGTGCAATGTGAATCTGAATAAAAGATATCTTTTCGTTGTATTTAACATTGAAAGCGTAATGCCCCGGGTCCAAATTAGTATAAGTTACACTCGGGTCTCCTGCTGTTATAGTTCTCCAATTATCATTAAACCCTTGCATTTTAAAAAGATAATCACCCGTGGGGTTTAAATAATCTATTGCTTTGAAATAAATGGTGAATGATTTATCATCATAATTCAACCATATATCATTACTATTCTCAATCGGTTTTTCTAAAATTTGTCTGTTGGACTCAAGTATGCCAACAGGAATGCTTTTGCCAAACACTTTTAAATCTGAAAAAATCAGTTGTGTTTTATTCTTACTAATTCTATTGGTCAGTTGCTTGGGTTCAAGAGAATGTAATCCATAAATACCACCAAAGAATAGTTTACCATGGTTATCAATAGATATTGAGTTTTGATTGAACTGATTAGTATTTTGAAATAATCTACTGTTAAAATTTAAGAAATCTCTATCATTTTTAGTAAAACGACTGACCCCTTGAAAAGTAGAAATCCATAAATTATTATTCTTATCTTCTATCATGCTCATCACATGATTATCAATCAAACCACTAGTTTGATTGATTCGCTCAAACTTATCATTCCCTATCCATCTATTTATCCCACCACCATCTGTTCCAATCCAAATCTCACCGTCTGAGTCTTCATAGATAGTTTGAATTGCATTGTGACTTAATGAAAATGAATCTTCAGAGATGTTTTTAAAATGTTTATACACTTGATTTGATTCATCAATTAAATCTAATCCATTATCCAATGAACCAATCCAAATTCTCCCACTTTTATCCTCATGAACAGTTGTTATATTAAAATCTAAAAAAGAATTTAACTTATTTGATTGAGGAGAATATCTCTTAAGTTTCTTTGAATTGATATTCAATGTATACAATCCATCCCCTAAGGTTGCTATTAAAAGTTCTTGGGTATTTTTAAGCTCCGTAATACTCCAAACATTTGGTTTCCAATTGGAATTCCAATCCATAAAATGGCTGAATGTTTTGCTTTTGATATCATATAAATCCAATCCTCCTGCAAAAAAACCCAACCAAATATTACCTTGACTATCTTGAAATAAGGTTTTTACCTTATTCCCTCCTATGGATTCTTTGTTTTCTGAATTATGAATGAATGGCTTTGAATTAAATTTCTGATTACTAAATTCATACAAACCACTCCCGTCAGTGCCAACTAAAGTTTGACCACTTTGAGTTTGTAATACAGATAAGATAGAACGTGCAGGTAAACTTTCGTTAATTGACTTTGGTAAATAGTAATCAAATCGTACTTTACTAGGTTTATATATGTTGACTCCACCATTAAATGTACCAATCCAGATATTTCCTGTTCTATCACCCAAAAAACATCGTAATGAATTGCTATTTAAGGAAGCAAAAGAATTCGTTTTTTGATTATATGAATACATTTTATTAGTCTCAATGTCATAAACGTTTAGACCTTCACCATCCGTAGCAATGTAAATTTTATTATCATCAGACTTAAATAAATCAATAACAGCCTCAGAATTGATTCTGTTTGTTCCATGATTTGATGAAAAGTGAATATAATTTCTATTCTTTATATTCATTTTGTAGAGACCTGAACCTTCAGTCCCCACCCACAAAAAATTATCATCCAAAAGTATTTTTTTGCGAAATCCAACCATATTTGGACTATTGTAAAGCATTTTGTGACTTATTTCGAACTGTCCATCTTCTTTTAGACAATTTAAACCACTACCCGCAGTAGCTACCCATATCATCCCATTTTTATCTTTAACTATATCAAATACAACATCACTTGATATCTTACTATTTAGCGTATTAAAAACAGTAATACTTTGTTGACTAACATCATACTTTATTAGGCCTGACCCTATGGTCGTAATCCAGATATGACCTATGTCATCTTCATAAAATGATGAAATTTCAGAATTTTCAAATGGTATTGAAAGTGAATCGTAGGATAATCTTACAAAACGATCACTCGACACACGTTTTATTCTAATTCCACTATTCTTTGTGCCTACCCATAAATTACCTTTTTTATCTTCAAAAAGAGCTGAGACTTGCTCTCCAGAATAATTTTGATTGGTGGCAATTAATTCATCCAGTGAGTATAGCTTACAAGTATATCCATCATACCTATTTAAGCCATTTTGAGTACCTATCCAAATGTATCCGTAACGATCTTGTAAGAGAGAGAATATTGTGTTGTGAGAAAGCCCATTCTTTATTGACAAATAATCAAATTTTAATGTTTGCTCGTCAACTTGAGCCCAACAAATTTGATTAATAATGAGAAATAATAACGCAATAACTCTAGTCGACATCTAATTATTAATAAAATTATAGTATTCAAAAATAATACAAGATAACTATTAGGTATTTATTGGCAACTTCTCATTGATTAATAAACTTTTACAAGGTAGGTTCGATACATCGCTGTATTCTATTCTATTTAAAAAATATGATCAGTATCATATTTAAATATAATGCTGGTCATATTTTAAGTGATTAAGGATTGCTCCCTTTGCACTAGTTAATAGCACAGCATACTTTATGAGCACTAAAAATCAACTTACTACTTTAACATTACTTCTATTTTTCGGACTCTATTCGCTAGCACAAACACCTGATTTACCCTCGGATGTAGATGGGGTGTCTTTGAGTTGGTAGGAGCAAGTCCAAAAAGACCTCTCTGAAAGAGAGTATGTATTGCATCAAAACCAAACCAATACCAATCAGTATCGTGCATTTAATCGATCCAATGGTCTAATTGGTCAGCTTAAACCGGGCAGTATGTCTTTAACACCCAACCCTGATAGTGGACAGACAGCTACCCCATGGCAAGCAGAACTTCAAACTACGGCCAATATTTGATTGAATATACCTTCGTAGACGAATCAATCAGTTTAATTCAAAACACCGTATTTTACCGACTCAAACAAGTAGATTTTGACGGTGCCTTTGAATACTCGGACATTCGCGTAGTTCGCTTTGATGAATTGGGAAGAGGCATTCATTTTTCTGCATATCCAAACCCAACGACTAACGAATTATCTGTAATGGTAAGTTTGTCTGAGGGAAAAGCTTATCAGATAGAAGTAACGGATTTACATGGAGTAAAAGTGCATCACGAAAATCACACATTCACCAATGGTATTCATAAGCTGAATACCTCTGAGTGGAACAGTGGAATGTACATTCTTCAAGTGGCTACTGACAAAGGCAGCAAGTATGTCAAAGTGATGAAGAAATAGAAAGATTCGATAAGAGTCTCACCTCTAACAGAGGGAAATAGTTGAGTTTAAGCTCACTATTCCGCTTTTTTGTTTGCATTTACAATAATTCAATAAGATTAATAATAGGAATATTAAAGTAGCTTTTGTATTTTAGGACCTTATAAAATTATCATGAAAGTGAAAGGGGAAATCTTATTAAAATCATTACTTTTAATAAACTTTTTAGTGGGATGTTTAATGTTAAATGCTCAAGGATTTATCAGTAAAACCATTCAATATGATGGCCTAACAAGAGAATATAGTATTTACGTTCCTGCAAGTTATGATGGAACTACAAATTTTCCTTTACTATTTAATTTACATGGAGGAGGTGGCAATATTGCTTTTCATATTAGTATCGCAGATATGAGTCCTATCGCTGATACGGCAAACTTTATTGTTGTTTATCCTCAGGCACGCCCTGATCCAAGTGATGGAAACTCTTTCAATTGGATTGCTAAAGTCCCAGGCACTTTTGATGATGTGCCCTTTTTTAGTTCATTGATAGATACGATTGCTAGTAATTACCAAATAGATCAGAATAAAATATATACTTGTGGTTATTCACTAGGAGGTGATATGTCCTTTGAGCTTGCTTGTAAACTCAATAGCAGAATTGCAGCTATAGCTCCAGTAGCAAGAACAATGCAAGCCAATCCAAATAGTTTTTGCTCTCCGGTACATCCCACTGGAGTTCTTACAATACTTGGCACGGATGACATAACTTCTCCATACAATGGGATAATATATCAAGGGGTAGAATATTATCTTTCTGCAGCAGCAACACATAGATATTGGGCAACGCATAATAATTGTGATACAATTGCTACCATGAGTAATGTAAGTCCCTCTGTAGAGCGATATACTTGGTCAACTGCATCAGGTTGTGTCTATGTGGAGGAACTAAAGGTGGTAGGAGGAGGACATGATTGGCCTGGAAGTTTTGGAAATATGACTATTGATGCTAGCTCAGAGATTTGGCAATTCGTTTCTCGCTATGAAATAAATGGATTAATTGAATGTTCAACAGCATCAATAAATAAAAATAATAATATAGAAAATTTTAGAGTCTACCCCAACCCAGTTAAAGATGTTATTCATATTAATGTAGAATCAAAATTTATTGGAACTCGTTTTACTATCACAACTATTTCTGGACAAAAAGTATCTGAAGGAAAGATTGAGAAAGGAGAATTAGTTGTAAATATCCAAGATTTATCTAAAGGAATTTATTTCATGCAATTAGGCGAAAATATTCAGCAGTCTTTCAAAATAATAAAAGATTAGTCTAAAGATTTGATAAGAGTCTCATTAACCTAAAAGAGCGGAATAGTTTAATTTTTGGATCACTATTTCGCTTTTTTTTCTTGGCCCTAATTAACCGTTATATCTTCATATAATATTTAGATAATTTCTAATTCTTGCATACACCTCAACATAATAGAACAGGTTCTTTCAACATTTGCATCTAAGCCAATAGAAAATCGAATCAACCCTGGACTTAAGCCCATATCTGTTTGTTCCTGCTCAGGAATTTCTGATGACGTAGATGTACCCGGAGCGCTAAAAAGGGTTTTGTAAAACCCTAAGCTTACAGCTAAATATCCAAGATTTTTGTCCTGCATTAACTCCATGAGATTATTAGCTTTTTCGAGTGAACCTACATCGATTGTTAGCATACCTCCGTAACCATATTCTTTATTCATTATACCGTTAAGCACGTCATGCGAAGGATGAGTTTGCAAGCCAGGATACACGGTAATTATACCTCTTTTCTGAAATTCTGTTGCTAAGAAATATGCATTTGAACTATGCTTTTGCATACGTATATGAAGTGTCCTTAGGTTTTTAAGAATGCTAGAAGCTCTAACACTATCTAATGTAGACCCTAAAAGCATGGCTGCACCAGTATTTACATCGCGGATAGCGTCAATAAACTCTTGACTACCACAGATCACTCCCCCCAAGGTGTCACTTGAACCATTGATGAATTTAGTAAGACTATGAATTATAATATCAGCTCCAAAAACAGCTGGAGAAATAGAAAGAGGTGAAAATGTATTATCTATAACCAATTTTAATTTGTGTTTTTTCGCTAATTCAGCTAGGGCCTTAATATCTGCAACTTCAAGAAGAGGGTTGCTAATACTCTCACAATAGAGCACCTTAGTTTTGACTGTAATGGCAGCCTCAACAGCATTTATGTCAAGTATATTGATAAAGGAAGTTTTTATCCCAAAGCCAGAAGTAAAATTCTTTAAAAGGGCGTAGGTGCCTCCATATATTGTTCTGCTACAGACAACATGATCCCCAAATTTGCATAATTGCATTAACGTAGCCGTTATAGCCCCCATTCCACTCGCCGTTACATGGGCAGCTTCCGTTCCTTCCATAGCTGCTAAGGCTTTCCCGAGATATAGGTTAGAGGGGCTTGAATGACGGGAGTATAAATAGCACCCATCGGCATTACCCTCAAAAGTATCAAACATTGTCTTTGCAGATAAAAAAGTGTAGGTCGAAGAATCAGAAATAGATGGGTTAACTCCACCAAATTCTCCAAAATATTGTAAGTCTTGTATCTGATCTGCTGGCTTAAAATTCATGTTCAATAATACACTAATAGATCTTATCTTTCATTTAATGAGGTGAAAATTTTTGTCAGGGGATTAAATTTAAAAAGTGACAGATATTGGAGGATAAATTCTAAAACAAATAGAACAGATAATATACTGTATAGTCCAGATAAATATTACAAAAAACAAAAATTGATTGTGTTAAACTAGGTTCTCAGTCTAAAGATTCAATAAGAGGTATACGTGATTTTTCTATGTAAATCCTATAAAACAAAAAAGTCCCGCCGTTAAGCGAGACTGTAAGTGATTGATAATCAATGTCGGGGTGGCAGGATTCGAACCTGCGACCTCCTGCTCCCAAAGCAGGCGCGA
>CAJWLP010000032.1 GCA_913043145.1 uncultured Bacteroidota bacterium | reverse complement strand
CTCTATTTTTTGGTTTGTAGCTTCGGAGTCTAATAAAATATATGGTGTAGATATTCGTTCGGATGATATTGTTGATAGTTTGGATGTGGGCAATTCTCCTGAATCAATTATTTCTGATAATAGTAATCGTATATGGGTACTATGCAGAGGTAATGAAGATTTGAAGCCTGTCTTAATGCGAATTGATGCAACTAATGAGTTTGTGGAATATCAAATTGAGCTTGATAAAACACCAACATGTTTAGTATTTGATTCATCAAACGATGTCATTTATTATATTAGTGGAGGTATATGGTCATTGAATACCAATGATATGATCCCAAATTTAGTGCATGAAGGTCATAATAAGACATTTTATTGTTTAGATGTTGACCCCAAAAATGGCGATTTATACTCTTCTGATGCAGTGGATTTTGTGAGTAGTAGTTCCATTCTAAGATTTGACAAACAAGGCAATATAATCGATCAGTTTTATGCTGGAATAATCACTGGAGATTTCTTTTTTCAGTAGGATATTGGTTAGTCGATTATCTTCGCATCTTTGATTGGATTTAAGAACATATACGCATTAGCTAAACCCTACGCAGCCAGGGTAGTCCAATTCTTTAGTTTTAATTTACTGACTTCATTGTTTAACGTGGTTAGTATTGCCATGATTATTCCTTTCCTTGAGTTGATTTTTTATGGCGATAAGTCCCAAGTGGATGTCGTTGAATTTTCATCTGATCCTAGTTCTTGGATGGCATATTTCAATTATCTAATGGGTGCCAAAATAAATGAACTTGGTCAGCAATCAGCCCTAATTTATTTTTCTATAGGAATAGTGGTAGCATTCTTCTTGAAAAATCTTGCTCTTTATTTAGCATTCTATAATCTTGCCTATGTAAGGAGTGGTGTTGTTAGGGATATTCGTGAGCAGATTTATAATCACTTGTTGCGACTTCCTTTAAGTTATTTCAATAAAGAAAAGAGGGGAGATACGATGTCTCGATTCACAAATGACGTCAAAGAAGTAGAATGGAGTCTTCTTGGTGTGGTAGAAATGTATTTTAAACATCCATTAGCCATTTTTATTCCATTGTTAGTATTATTTGTGATGAGCTATCAATTGACATTATTTGTAATCATTGTTTTACCCTTAAGTGGTTTTTTAATAAGTAGGGTGGGTAAAAAATTAAAGAATGCTGCACAGGCTGGACAAGAAAAACTTTCTGAGGTGTTGTCTCATCTTGAAGAGAGTTTACATGGCATCAAAATCATCAAGGCCTTTAGTGCCTCACAAGATAAGCAAGAAAAATTCAAGGATTTAAATGATGATCATTTCAGACAAATGGTCCGTCTAAACCGAAAAGAGCTTTTAGCTTCACCGTTAAGTGAGTTCATGGCTAGTATTGTATTAAGTAGTATATTAATTTACAGTGGAAGTCTCATTTTATCGGATAATTCCTCACTACCTCCATCAGTTCTTATTGGATACATTGCTATATTTTCACAACTTATTCCACCTGCAAAGGCGATATCGGAATCCTTTTTTAGATTAAAAAAAGGGGCAGCCTCTATGGGAAGAATCAATGAAATTTTATTAAGTAATCAAGAAATAGATAGCCAGGGGTATAAAAATAGTTCATTTGAGAATAACATAAAACTTACTGATGTATCCTTTGGATATGGTGATACGCTTGTATTAAAAAATATAAATTTAGAAATTAAAAAAGGCGAGACGGTTGCATTAGTTGGTCCTTCGGGTGGAGGTAAATCCACATTGGTAGATTTAATCCCACGTTTTCACGAACTGAATGCAGGAACAATTACGATTGATGGAAAAGACATATCCAAAATAAATTTATCATCACTTCGAAGTTTAATGGGTATCGTTACACAAGATGCTATTCTTTTCAATGATACTGCAGCTAATAACATAAAAATGGGAGATCATTACATGTCCGGTGATCAGTTATTAGAGGCAGCAAAAATTGCGAATGCCCATAGTTTTATTAAAAATTTAGATAAAGGATACAATACAAATTTGGGTGAGAAGGGAACAAACTTGAGCGGAGGTCAACGACAACGAATGAGCATTGCACGAGCAGTAGCCAAAGAGCCCCCCTTATTGATTCTTGATGAAGCCACAAGTGCATTAGACACAGAAAGTGAGAAGATGGTTCAAGATGCATTAGAAAAAATAATGCAAAACAGGACAAGCATAGTTATTGCACATCGTTTGAGTACGATTCAAAAGGCCGATAAAATTGTGGTTTTAGATAAAGGTGAAATTGCAGAAAGAGGAACTCACAACGAACTGTTATCTCAAAATGGAATCTACAAAAAGTTAGTAGACTTACAGACATTCAGCTAGAATAAAAATAAATTAAAAACTTATCCAATTGCCTCATTGAGATTAGTAGGTAAAAATATGTAATATTGCCCCAATATTTAAGAAATAGATGAGTCATACGATTAAACCCGGAGTTGCAACAGGAGATGAAGTACAAGCGATTTTTGCATATGCAAAAGAGAAAGGTTTTGCATTACCTGCTGTAAATGTTACCAGTTCAAGTACTGTTAATTCAGTAATGGAAACTGCTGCTAAATTGAATTCACCTGTAATTATCCAATTCAGTAATGGAGGAGCACAATTTTTTGCAGGGAAAGGATTAAGTAACGAAAACCAAGAAGCTGCAATTAAAGGTGGTGTAGCTGGAGCGAAACACGTTCATGAGCTTGCAGAGGCCTATGGAGCTGCTGTTATCCTTCATACAGATCATGCTGCGAAAAAATTATTACCTTGGATTGATGGTTTACTCGATGCAAGTGAAAAACATTTTGCGGAAACAGGTAAGCCTCTATACAGCTCTCACATGATTGATTTATCTGAGGAGTCAATTGAAGAGAATATAGAAATTTGCAAGACTTATCTTGAGCGAATGAGTAAGATGGGAATGACTTTGGAGATTGAGTTGGGAATTACTGGTGGTGAGGAAGATGGTGTAGATAATACAGATGTTGATAGTAGTAAGCTATATACTCAACCTAGTGAAGTTGCATACGCATATGAAGAGCTGATGAAAGTAAGTCCAAAATTCACAATTGCAGCTGCTTTTGGTAATGTTCACGGAGTTTACAAGCCTGGTAATGTGAAATTAACACCAATCATTTTAAAGAATTCACAAGACTTTATACAGGAAAATTATAATACTGCTCACAATCCAATTGATTTTGTATTCCATGGTGGTTCAGGTTCTACTTTAGAGGAAATTCGTGAAGGCATATCGTATGGGGTGATTAAGATGAATATTGACACAGATTTACAATATGCATTTACAGAGGGAGTAAGGGATTACATTCTTGATAAAAAAGATTATTTAGCTGCTCAAATTGGTAATCCAGATGGGGCAGATCAACCCAATAAAAAATATTACGACCCTCGTAAGTGGGTGAGAGAGGGAGAGCTGACTTTTATCAGTAGATTAGAACAAGCATTTGCTGATCTGAACAATGTGAATTCATTATAGTCAGGTAGCATAAAATATGAAAAGAATCCTCCACATTTTGTGGGGGATTTTTTTATTGATTAGCTGGATAAAGCACCAATTAAATCGTATTTTGTTAGGATGTGTATGGTGCCACTTAATTCGCGTACTAGTACTGCTGGATTTTCTTTGTTAATCAGTTTAGATACCGTTTCTATATTCTCTGATGCTTCGATTACAGGAAACGCTTTTTGCATGATATTAACTATTTTATTTGAGGATAGTTCTGGGTTTTTGAGTAGCTGAGATAGCAAGTGATTGTCATTAATAGATCCAACAAATTCACCATGATTATTTTTTACAGGAAGTTGCGATATCCCATGTTTTTCCATAAGTTGAAATGCTACATTCACATCGTCTGTGTCTAAAACAGTTAACATAGGAAGGTGTTTATGAGTGGATATCATGTCCTCGGCTGTTTTAGGTTTAGCATCCAAGAATCCCCGCTCTTTCATCCATTCGTCATTGAATGCTTTACCCATATATCGGGTTGCATGATCATGAAAGAGTACAACAACTATATCAGAGGGTTTGAGCATGTGAGCACATTGTAGGATGCCTTTTACAGCACTACCTGCACTATTTCCAGCAAGTATTCCTTCTTCTCTAGCTATTTTTCTTTGCCAAAGTAATCCATCTTTATCGGTGACTTTTTCAAAGTGATCAATAGTGTCAAAATTGACACATTTTGGGAGAATGTCCTCGCCTATACCTTCTGTGATGTATGGGTATATCTCTTTATCGTCAAATTCACCAGTTTCATGATACTTTTTAAAAACAGATCCATAGGTGTCAATACCCCAACATTGGATATCGGAATTTTTTTCTTTTAGATATTTTCCTACTCCACTTATTGTTCCACCTGTACCTACACCAACAACAAAGTGGGTGATTTTACCTTCAGTTTGTTCCCAAATTTCAGGTCCTGTAGTCTCATAATGAGCTTGAACATTACTTGGGTTATCATATTGATTTACATACCATGCATTTGGAATTTCGCTGCCTAATCTTTTGGATACGGAGTAATAGGATCTGGAATCATCGGGATCAACATCAGTAGGACATACGATTACCTCAGCACCTACAGATTTGAGAGCATCCACTTTTTCTTTACTTTGTTTATCGGTAGTTACAAAAATGCATTTGTACCCTTTGACCACAGCTGCAATGGCTAGTCCCATTCCAGTATTTCCACTGGTACCTTCAACGATTGTTCCGCCCGGTTTTAGTCGTCCATCTGCTTCAGCATCCTCAATCATTTTTAGTGCCATTCGGTCCTTTACAGAGTTTCCTGGGTTGGTAGATTCAACCTTGGCTAAAACAGTACATGGAAGATCCGCTACAATTTTATTTAATTTTACCAATGGCGTATTACCAATTGTTTCTAAAATGTTTTTGTGATACATTACTTCAAATGTAAGGAAGAGCGGGATTATATTCTCTAGTCGAATACAGATTGTGGAGATAATTAATTTTTATACTATGCCCCTAAATCAGAATTGAATTAATTAAAATTATCAGTTCAATTTTCAATTGATAAGTTTATATTTGTAGTGATTATGATTAATGAAAACAAAGTTCAAAAATTAAATAAGTTTTTAAAAAACAATGATCCTTTATCAATCATTGAAAAATCCTTGAAATTATCAGGGGATGCAATTTTAACTACTAACTTTAGACCTTACGAGGCATCTATTTTACATTCAGTATGCTCGGTCAAATATGATTTGCCAATTGTCTGGTGTGACACAGGATACAACACAAAGCAGACCTACATACATGCAGAATATTTAATAAGTTTACTTAATTTAAACATATTCTTATACGTTCCAAAACAAACAGTTGCTCATAGAGAAAGTACTATAGGAGTACCAAATATTGAGGATCCACAACACAAACTTTTTACCGAACAGGTTAAGTTGGAACCATTTAAGAGGGCTTTAGAGTATCATAAACCAAAGATATGGTTTACAAATTTGAGAAAAGGGCAAACGGATTACAGAGATAGTTTAGATATATTTAGTCTGACCAAGGAAGGTATTTTGAAAGTTTGCCCGTTCTATTACTGGACTGATAAAGATTTGGATTCTTACCTAGATAAAAATAATTTGCCAAATGAATTTAACTATGTTGATCCTACGAAATCTGTTCAAAATAGGGAGTGTGGGTTGCATTTTAAATAATCGAAATATTCGTTAAACATACATTTAAGAACTTATTTTATGAAGAAAGATTTATCTCACATAAATTCACTAGAGAATGAAGCAATTTTTATTTTAAGAGAGGTTGCAGCACAATTTGATAATCCTGTTTTATTATTTTCAGGAGGAAAAGATTCTATAACTCTTGTTAGGTTAGCAATAAAAGCATTTTATCCAGCTAAGATTCCATTTCCATTGATGCACATTGATACAGGGCACAACTTTGCAGAGACAATAGAATTTAGAAATCACCTATCAAATAAGTATGGTCTTAAGTTAATAGTAAAAAAAGTTCAAGATTCAATTGATGAAGGTAAAGTAGTTGAAGAGGTAGGCCCATACGCTAGTAGAAATATGCTTCAAACAGTAACACTTTTGGATTCGATAAATGAGTATAAATTTGATGCTTGCGTTGGAGGGGCTCGTCGTGATGAAGAAAAATCAAGAGCTAAGGAACGTATCTTTTCTGTGCGAGATAGTTTTGGCCAATGGGATGAAAAAAATCAACGTCCTGAGTTATTTGATATGTTGAATGGAAAAATAAAACACGGTCAAAATGTGCGTGTGTTTCCTATTTCAAATTGGACAGAATTGGATGTTTGGTCATATATCCAAAAAGAAAAATTAGATATCCCATCAATATATTATGCTCATAAACGTAAAGTGTTTTATAGAGATGGAATGATTTGGTCTGCTCAAGATGGCATTGTATATAGAAATGATGACGAGGAAATTATTGAGGAAATTGTTCGCTTTAGAACAGTTGGTGATATGAGTTGTACTGCAGCAGTTTTATCAAACGCATCAACAATCTCTATGGTAATTGATGAAATTAAAACTTCGACTATTTCAGAACGTGGAGCAAGAATTGATGATAAGCGATCTGAGGCAGCTATGGAAAAACGTAAACAACAAGGATATTTTTGAATTAACTTACTTTAAAAGATTATGGAAGTATTAAAAATTGCAACTGCAGGAAGTGTAGATGACGGTAAAAGCACTTTGATAGGTAGAATATTATTCGACACAAAGTCATTAACATCAGACAAACTAGAAGCAATAAAAAAAACAAGCAAGAAAAAAGGTTATGGTTATTTAGACTTCTCTTTGGCAACAGATGGTTTAGTAGCTGAGAGAGAACAAGGCATAACTATTGATGTAGCTCACATCTATTTTTCTACTCTTAAAAAAAGTTATATAATCGCTGATACTCCGGGTCATGAGGAGTACACTCGTAATATGGTAACTGGGGCATCAACATCTCAATTATCAATTATTTTGATAGATGCCAGAAAAGGCATTGTTAGTCAAACATATCGACATTTTTTTATTAATAATTTACTTAGAATAAAAAATGTGATAGTAGCCATCAATAAAATGGATTTAGTTGACTTTTCAGAAAGTGTTTTTAATGAAATCAAATCAGATTTTCTAAGAATAAGCAATAAAAGGGATTTTAAGGAACAAAAAATTACGTTTATACCAATTAGTGCACTAAATGGAGACAATGTAGTTAGTAAATCAGATAATATGCCTTGGTTTGATGGATGTTCACTATTGAATTACTTAGAGAACGTCAAAGAAAAAGATATATTTAATAAGACTAATTCAAGGTTTCCCGTCCAATATGTTATTAGACCAAGAAATCAAGAATTTCATGATTTTAGGGGATATGCAGGTAAAGTATATGGTGGGAATTTAAGTGTTGGTGATGATATTGTAGTTCTTCCAAGCAATAAAAGAACTAAAATTAAAGGAATCTATTTTTTTAATGAAAAATATGATACAGCAACAAGGGGTTCTTCAGTATCCATTACATTAAATGATCAAATCAATGTGAGTAGAGGTGACATGATTGTTAAAGCTGGAGATTTGCCTAGAATTTCTAATAAAATAAATGCAGTGATTTGTTGGATGGATGAAAAAAAATTAACAATCCATTCTAAATATATTTTACAGCACGGGGTTAATAGGGTTTTTGGTTTAGTAAATGAAATTTATCATAAAATAAATCCAGATTATTCTGGTATAGATTCAAACATTATATCAGTAGAAATGAATGATATCGCCAAAATATCGTTTGAGTTAAATAGTCCAATTTTTTGTGATGAATTTTTAAATCAAAGGGCTAATGGATCTTTTATTTTAATTGATGAACTATCAAATAATACTGTTGGAGTAGGTTTTATCCAGTGATGATAATTGTATCAATTACACGTTAATACTTTAATTATTGTTTATTGAGTTCTTTTGGAATTAGAGCTCACATTATTTAGTGTTTAAATTGGCAAAAAACTAAGTCATAAGAAATTATCGAAAATTATCAGAGATTTATCCATTTATCATAGGATTTAAGACTAAAAATGTGAGATTTGTCTCACTTATTAAATCATGAAAAAATTATATACACTTATTCTAGCTTTATTTATGCTTATGGGTAGTCAGTCTACACAAGCTGACGAGGGCATGTGGATTCCTGCTCTTCTTACAGATAACTATTCAGAAATGCAACGATTAGGTCTTGTTTTGACTCCTGATCAAATCTATGACATCAACAAGAGCAGTATGAAAGATGCAATAGTCCGTCTAGGTTCAGGATTTTGTACAGGAGAAGTAATTAGCAGCCAAGGGTTGATTTTGACAAACCATCATTGTGGTTATAGTGCCATTCAAAAATTAAGTACAACAACTGCAAATCACTTAAAGAATGGTTTCTGGGCTAAAACAAAAAAGGATGAATTGTCTGCAGGTTTTAGTGTATCATTTCTAGTTAAAATCGTTGATATTACCGATGATGTTTTAGCGGATGTTACTGATGAAAATAGAGGCAAACTTATTGCAGAGCATTCTTCAGCTGTTCGAAAAGAATTATCAGATTCCGGAGCTTATGCTGTAGACATCAAAGAAATGTTCAGTGGCAATAAATATTTCGCCTATGTTTATGAGACTTTTGGTGATGTTCGATTGGTAGGTACACCACCAGAATCTGTTGGAAAGTTCGGTGGGGACACTGACAATTGGATGTGGCCAAGACATACGGGCGATTTCTCAATGTTTAGGGTTTATGCGTCTAAGGACAACAAAGCCACTAAAGACTATTCTGAAGATAATATTCCTTACACTCCAAAGCATCACTTACCAGTGAGCATGAAAGGTGTTGATAAAGGTGATTTTGCCATGATTTGGGGTTTCCCTGGGAGCACGGATCGCTACTTATCTTCTTTTGGTGTTAGAAACGCTACTGAAATAGATCAGCCAGCTCGTGTCAAGATTAGAAGAGCTAAACTTGATGTGTATGAAAAATACCAAAAAAGAGATGAAGCTGTTGATTTAATGTATGCTGCCAAGCATGCTCAGGTGGCTAATTATTGGAAGTATTTCATGGGACAAACTCGTGGTCTTAAACGTTTGGATATCGAGGGAAAGAAAAGAGGAGAGGAAGCCGCTTTTGACCAATGGGTCAATAGTGGAGACCAAGCTCGTAAAGAAAAATATGGTGATGTATTGTCTATGTATAAAGATGCTTATGCTGTATATGATGCTAAAAAACTGGCAGAGACCTATTGGATGGAAGCAATATATGGTATTGAGTTTACCAAGTATGGTTTTGGCTTTAGCCGATTATCATCCATGTATGCTATGCAAGCTGCAGAGAAAGATAAAGATAAAAAGGCACAAATGCAGTCTCAAATTGATGGTATGGTTCAACGAATCAAAGCATCAACTGAAGGCAACTTTAAAGATTATTATGCACCTATTGACCAGGAGGTAATGGTGGCGATGTTAGATTTCTATATGAACGACCTTTCGTCTGATATGAGACCTGCTGCATTCAATGATATGATCGCTAAATACAAAGGCAATACGATTGCAATGGCCAAAAAGTTATTTGAATGTTCGATTTTGGTGGATAAAGACCGAGCTGTAAAGTTTTTAGAGAATCCAAGTGCTAAGAAACTGAAAAAAGATATAGGCGTTAAGTTCTCAGGTATCATGCTCGACTTTTATTTGAATGGAATACGAGCCATGTTTGCAGAAGCAGATCAGAAAAGAGCAACGGCAGATCGTTTGTATAAAGCTGCATTATTCCAAATGCATCCAGATAAAGCATTTGCACCCGATGCGAATAGCTCTATGCGTTTTACATTCGGACAAGTATTAGACTACTCACCAGGTGATGCTATGCAGTACAAACACTACACTACGATGAAAGGGGTAATCGAAAAATATCAACCTGGTGATGATGAATTTGATTTACCAACGGGATATCTCGATGTGGCTAAATCCAAAAATTATGGTGATTATGCAAAAGAGGGAGAAGATTTACGAATTTGTTTCCTGACAAATAACGATATCACTGGGGGTAATTCAGGAAGTCCTGTTATTAATGGTAATGGAGAGTTAATTGGGTTGGCCTTTGATGGAAACTGGGAGGCTATGAGTGGAGATATTGCTTTTGAACCTGAATTGCAACGTACCATATCAGTAGATATTCGATATGTGCTTTGGTGCATTGATAAGCTCGCAGGGGCAAAACACATTGTTGATGAAATGACACTAGCGAGGTAATATTTACCTAAATAAATTACAAAGACCCAATAACTGATGTTGTTGGGTCTTTTAGTTTTTATTAGAGTTTGGAAATGATACTTCCAAAATTGGACATATTGCTTCTAATTTTGGAACTGATGAATAGTGATTATTTGATTTTTTAGCTACTCATTCGTGGCATATGAAAGTTATATATTTTAAATCACTACTAATCATTGCAGGAGCTTTAGTTAATAAGTTTTTTGATTGCCTTACATGAAACTAAAATTAATTTATCGTAAGATTATATTCTTTATCGTACTTTCAATTGCTGTGTGGCTCATATTCCTTGGGGTATATCAGTTCATACCGTTTGCCAAGGAGGATAATATTTATTCAGATTATGTTAATCCTTTGGTGTCAGCTATGATAATTGCAGGGGTAACCCTTAAGTTTTTCAGAATACCATGGAAGGAAGACTAAAAAAGATAGGATTATTTGCCTTATTATGGTTCTGTCCAACATTAATGCTGATTTGAGCATTTTATATTGGAAGTGATTTATTTAGTTGGATTGGTGGATATTATCAAGACATTACTGTTCCCATTATGATTGGACTATTTTTTGCAATCATAGAATACAGGAGAATTGCTCGTTACATTGAAGAAACCAAAAACTAAAATTGAACAGGTTAAATAACCTAGGGGTGCTATTTATGGCATCCCTTTTTATTGAATAAGCTCCAACGCTTCTTCAATCGTTTTTACGGGTAGCTTGCAAACACCCTTTTGACACACATAAATTAGAGTCTCATTGGCTTTGAAACGATTTTTGAACATAGGTAAATCAGAATCGGATGTGCTGAATAACACAAGCGTGTTGGGATGGAATGTTTGTCTGAATTTTGATGCCACTTCTTCTGCATTTTTTCCGATGATTACAACTTCATAAAACGGCTTTGAGATAGCTAAATGAGTTTTCGACCAATTGCTGTATCCACTGGGATAGGAGGCCATATTTGATTGAACTTTACCCACTAAATTTTCCGCTATTTCGATAAAACGACTATTGCCATAAATCAATCCAACATGTAGCAAGTTATTTGCCATTACAGAGTTGGTTGCGGGAATAACATTATCATGAACTTCAGTTGTTCTAACAATAAGTTCATTGGTTTCGTTGAAATAGAAAAGTTCTTTTTCAGCGTCGTAGAATTTATTCATTGCTATTTCAGTTAATCTTTTTGCTATATTGATATAGGTCTCGTTACTTATAATCGAAAATGCATCGATACATGCCTTGATTAGAAAGGCATAATCTTCTAACATTCCTGGTATAGTTGATTGCCCATTTTTATAGCTATGCCAGAGATTTGAATCCTCCATTTGTATTTCTAGAATGGTATCTAAAGCTTGAATTGCCAATTTTTTGTAGTGTTCATTTTTGGTCGCTTTGTATGCGTCAACAAGTCCAGAAACCATCATACTATTCCAGGAGGTAAGACACTTGTCGTCTAAGCCTGGAGGAATGCGTTGAATTCTCCTCTCAAGTAATTTTTGATTAATATGGGTTATTTTTTCTTCTAATTCCTTTGTTGAGAGTTGAAATTCAGCTTTTATTTGGGCATCATCGATGTCTCTCAGGAGTATATTATTCTGGTGCTCCCACTGGCCTTTCTTATCAATTTCATAGTAAGATGCTGCCAAGTCAAAATTAGATCCCAAGATAGTCTTAATATTATCTGATTTCCATACGTAATATTTCCCTTCTTCTCCCTCACTATCAGCATCCAGAGCAGAATAGAATAGTCCACTATTATCACGCATTTCTCGTTCAAGCCATTGAATAGTTTTATCCATTACTTGCTTAAATAAGGGATTCTTCGTTTTTTGATATGCCCTTGCATAAATGGTTAATAGTTGAGCATTGTCATACAGCATTTTCTCAAAATGGGGTACCTTCCATATTTTGTCTACACTATATCTTGAAAATCCACCACCTATTTGATCGAATATACCACCATAAGCCATTTTTGTTAATGAAATATCAATGAATTCGTCAATCGACTTATCCTCTGACCAGTGGGTGTATGAAATTAAAAAGTCATAATTGCTAGGCATCGGAAATTTGGGTGCTTTTTTCATGCCACCGTTTTCATAATCCCAGTTGTTTTCCCAGCTATTTACCATCTCGTCCAATACATTGGGATCTAATTTTTGTGCAATTTGATCACTTATAGCTGTTTCTTGCAACTGAATACCACGTGTTAGTTTTTGAGCATATTCTTTGATTTTATCGAAATTGGATTGGTATTGATCTGAAATATTTTTAAGTAGTCTCAACCAATCTTTGGAGGGATAGTAGGTTCCTGCATGAAACGGCTCGCCTGTGGGTAATGTAAAGCAGTTAAGTGGCCAACCTCCGCGACCAGTGATAATGTTGGCAGCAGTCATATAAATTTGATCCACATCGGGGCGTTCTTCCCGATCTACCTTGATACAATAAAAATGATCGTTCATGTATTGAGCCACTTCTTCATTCTCAAAACTTTCGTGTTCCATGACATGACACCAATGGCAACTGCTATATCCGATGCTTATAAGCACGGGTTTATTTAATTTTTTAGCCTCAGATAGGTTTTCTGGATTCCATGCATGCCAATCAACTGGATTGTGTGCATGCTGAAGCAAATAAGGGCTTGTTTCTTTGATTAGTTGATTGGTATGTAAAGACATAGATTTATTTTGATTTTTTTGACCACAGGAGGAAAGTACCGAGACAATACTCAATATAGATAAAACATAGTTTTTCATCATTCGTAAAGACAAAGTTGCATATAAAATTTAATCAGTTATCATAACTATGATTTTTGTTATCTTTGGAACTCTATGATTAGACATTACTTTAATCTGTGTTTATTATTTTTTTCAACTGTTATTTCATTCGGTCAATACACTAAGATTGGTAGTGGTGGCTTTGCAAGTGGGAATTTTGGTCCTTTGAGAACTGATACCTCTGCAGCTTATTACAGTCGATTTGCTTTTATATACCCAGAAGCAACACTTACTAATTTGAAACATGGGGATAGCATATCTGCGATATCTTTTTTTCATCGATCTTTTGATTCAATGCGAGGTAACTGTAATATGAAGATTTTTTTAAAGTCTACTAATCAGTCTGATTTTGGAGCAAATTCTTTGAATTGGTCTGCGGAGTCAAGAAATTCAACGATTAAGGTATTCGATGGGAATCCTAAAAATTTGATAAGCAACTCACCTCAAGAAGTTTTTTTTAAACTTGACAAGCCCTACGGTTGGGACACCACAGGTGGAAAAAGACATTTAGAGGTCCTCGTGGAGTATTCACAGAAGATGAACCAAGTTGGTACGATGAACTGGTTTGTTGAAAGTAGTTTTTATGTTCCAGGTTTTATCTCTGCAAATGAGAGTAAATACCTCTATGGATCGAGTACTAATGGTATGGATAGCATGACGACGTTTTCATCTACTATTCACCCAACATTGAAAATCTACCATCCAAGCAAATCTCTAGATTTAGAATTATCCAAATTATATAGCTTAGGCACAGTTCCGCTGCTGATGAAACAATCCGATAGTATTAAAGTATCGGTAAATAATGTAGGAAGGGATACAGTAGTTAATCATAAAGTATATCTTAAGGTGACAGGTGTAAATACGTTTACCGATAGTCTTACCGTTTCCAAAATAGCACCCTATAAAAGCCAAACGCTCTATTTTGATCATTATCAACCTAAATTTCAGGGTACAGAAACTATAAATATTGAGGTTGATGAGGATAGCAATTCGTTAAACAATGTCATTTCTAAAAGTCGTGTGGTTAATTATAATGTTTATTCTCATGCTGATCCGTTTAGTGGAAATACTGGAGGTATTGGATTTAATGGTAGTACAGGAGATTTTGTTGCTCGATTTTATGTGGATGGTACGTCATATATCAACCAGATAAAAGTGGACTTTAACTCTGTTGGCACGGAGTTTCAGTTAGGAGTTTGGGATGTGAATTCAGCTGGTTTGCCAGGTAAAGAACTTTTTATAACAGATACATCGCTCTCTGTGGCTGGAACATTTATCATGAATGTATTGCCGCGAATTTCAGTGACGAATAGTTTTTATGTTGGAATTCGTCAAACATCGAATACTAATGTGGGCTTTAGTTATCAAAGTGAGGTCCCTGTAAGGCCGCATACCTTTTATTTTGCAGCACCTGCAGGTGACACCAGTTGGGTGTCTTTTTCTCCAGGTTTTGATTTTAATTTTAACATTCAGCCTCGATTACAAGTGGCTAATGATGTAGCTACCCTAGCTATCATAAGTCCTAAACCAGATTCATCTTATCAGTATGATGAGAAGGATTCGTTGGATATTGTAGCTCAATTTATTAACTATGGTTATCAAAATCAGTCTAATTTTCCTGTGGAAGTAAAGATATCAAATGGTTTTGGTCAATTGGAGTTTTCAAAGCAAAAGGTGACCAGTATTGCAGCTGGAGATACCTCTACGGTAGTTTTTGGAAAAATTAGTAAATATAGAATAGGTGATTATACTCTAACTGCTTCGACCAAACTTTCTAGTGATAGTGTCACGGACAATGATTCTAAGACTGTAAAATTTTCATTTATAAAAGATCACGATGTTGCAGTAGATCAGATTTTTTCTCCAAGTAATGGATCGCAATTTGATTTACAAAGAGATCCTGTTCAGATGGTCGTTAGGGCTATAAATTATGGGGTTAAGACTCAAAATAATTTGACAGTAAGAATGGAATTGGTTAATACGAATGGAAAGATTTTGATTACTCAAGATAAAGTTATTAATCTAACAGGTGGAGCTACTACAATCTTACCATTTGATACCATTTATTTACCAGATAATGGTAATTTAACCCTTCGGGCATTTACAATGCTTGCTATTGATAGTTTTCCAGAGAATGATACGTTAGGAGTTTCATTATTTTCTAGAAAGGTGGATGATGTAATGGCTTGGAATGTCGAAACTCCCAATGAGCGTTCCTATTTTTCAAAAGACACAACTATTGTACCTTATGTTAAGTACCGAAATGATGGGATTACTAACCAAGATTCTACATTAATATATTATCGTATCTTCGATAAAAATGGTTTATCTTTATTTTATGATAGTGCGTTTCAAGATGCTCCTTTTTTAACCGAGAAACAAGTATTTTTTAGTCCTATAAAATTAGATTCAGCGGGCACTTTTACTTTTCAAACTTGGGTATTTATAAAGGATGACCAAGTTCGATTAAATGACACCATTACTTCAAACTTTAACGTAATTAATGGTAACGACTTACAGATTTTAGGTGTCTACAGACCAAAATTAATGGTGTCGCAAGGTAGCCCATCTAGTCCATTGAGTATTGTAATTCGTAATCATGGAAACTTAAGGGCAAGTAATGTGAAAATTATTGTAAATGTTGAGAACAATAAATCAGAGGTCATTATGAATGACTCACTTTATATAAAACTGAATAGACTAACCACAGATACTTTTGAATTTGGTGTATTGGATTTTAATGATGTGGGTGATTATTATGTGAAGGTTGTTAATCACTCTCAAGCTGAGGATAAACCTAATTATTTGGACACATTAAATTACAATTATGCGGTGCGATACCAAAATGATATTAGCCTAGCCCAACATTTAATTCCTATATCTCAAGACACTTTAGAGTTAAATGAGATTGTATTCCCATCTTTACAAGTCATGAATAATGGTTTAGATACCTTCAATAATCTAGAGTTATGTGTTATTCTTAGAAATTCATCAAATGATGTTGTTTATAGAGATAGTTTTGATTTAAGTCAATTGCCTCCCAATAGGGCGAGTAATTTTAATTCCATCCAACAATGGTCAACTAATATTTCTGGGGATTACACTATGCATTCATGGTTGAAATCATCAGATAATAATTCTTTTAATGATACACTAACAACCTCATTTATTGTTGTGAAAAGGAGGGATGCACTTATCGAGTCGATTGTCTTTCCTAACAAAGATTTATACAAGCAACAACTTTATAAGCCTGTTGTTGTAATTAAAAACGATGGTTTAGATGATCTTTTAGGAGTTAACTTGTCCTGCATTGTGACTGTTGATGGTACAAACATTTATAAAAAGATTAAAATAATAGCTATTACTTCAGGTCAGTCCAAAATAGTCGAATTCGATAGTACATTATCCTATAATCAAGAGGCTTTAGCACAAGTTTCATTTGTGATAGAGGCAAATAATGATCAGGTTAGTTGGAATGATTCATTGACAACATCATTTAGTTTTATTCGCGGACTAGGAGTTAGAGATTATGCTCATCCAGAAGTCGTTGTATATCCTAACCCTTTTGAAAATTATATTAAAATTACAGCTAATAATCCTATCTCCAACATTAGGCTGATTGATATGTTTGGAAGAGTCGTTTTTGAGGAAAATAACCTTAACTTATTAAACTCAAAATTTGACATGGATGTTCAAAAAGGAATGTATATTTTAGAGGTATACTCTGGAAATAAATGGTACAAGGTTTCAATTACAAAAGATTAATGAAACTGTGGATTAATTTAATTTGATAGTAGGTTACTTTATCTTAAGAGGACTACCTTCCTTGTCAAAAAGCTTAATTTTCACAGTACTATTGTCAACATTTAATGTAGTCTTAATATAGTGAACGGTTGAGGGGGTAATTCCTTTTTGTGTACCTACTTTTTTACGATATCTAAAGAATCCTAAGAATTTTTGGTTAACATAATAGGACAAATCCATAGACTTAGCTGCTCCTGAAAAAATAATAACTTCTTTAGGATTCGAGTATAGAACATGTGGCCTAACTGTTTTTCTATCTAAATAATTTTGATATTCAAATGCGATATCAAATCGTGCGACACCATAACCAATAATTGAGTCTGGTTTGGTGTTTTGATCTGCTGTTTGTCTAATAAGGTCATTTATTTCTTTTGGTGAGAGTTTAGGAAAGGCTTGTAGAAGGCATGCAACACCACCTGCAACAATAGGAGTTGAGAAACTTGTACCGTTTCCTTTATAATAAAACCCGCTTGGGCTAGCTACAGTAGTCCTAACGCCGAGGGCTACCACATCTGGTTTTATGGATTGATTCGCATTATAACCTTTACTACTAAAGCGAGCTGGTGAACCATTTTTATTAATTGCACCAACCGTTAAAACTTCTTCAACATCCGCTGGGAAGCCAATTTTCTGCCATTCGCTATTTCCTTGGTTTCCTGCACTATTAAGCACTATAATTCCCTTAGAAACAGCTGTTTTAGCACCGATACTTATGTAGGATGAATGGCCATCTAATTGACGATGAGTGTAATTTAGATTATGGTCGTCAAATTGGTTGTATCCTAATGATGATGTGATAATATCAACCCCTAAGCTATCGGCAATTTCAGCAGCTTTACACCAGTTTAATTCCTCAATGGGATATTCACTCTTTCCGTTTTCTGTTTTAAATAAGGTGAGTTTAGCTAATGGTCCACTTCCGATAAATTTTCCTTTGTCATAAGCACCTAGAGCAGATGCACAAGCAGTACCATGTGTATCAAAATCACTTAGCGAGTTATCTAAGTTAACCAAATCATAGCCATATCTTAATTTTTCATTGGCTTGATGTCTTAAAAATCCGGGAATTTCTGTGATGTTTTTAAAGCCTGCATCAAAAACAGCGACACTTACGTTATTTCCATTAAAGCCTTTATTGTGTAAATGTAAAATTCCAATTTGTTTATTTTGTTGATATGACTTTCCATAGTCCTCTTCATTTAATCCGACTGTCTCCATTGAATTTACCTTTAGTTTTAGGATGGGCTGATGGAACTCAATAGGCTCTCTTTTACTATTGGTATTAAATGTACCAACGTATTTTATTATTTTTATGAATGGGAAGCTATCCAATGACGCAATAAAAGTTTTAGAAGACTCTATAACAGCACCATTGGACCATTTTAAGGAGTATCTGATATTTACACTATCCAATCTGCTAAGAGCGGACAGATATTCCTTTTTAACAGGATAGTCAGTTGAATTTAATTGAATTTGATATTTGTTTCTTCTATCGATAGCTTTCTTACTCAATATCTCTGTTGGGATATATGACGTGTCTTTATCGATGAATTGAACATAAAATGCATCGTTTGTATTTTGAGAAAAACTAAGATGAGATTTGATGATCAATAAAACGAAAAGGATACTACCAATTGGTTTGCAATAGGGTTTCTGTGTATTCAATTCCATCTTTATATTTTCCAGGTTGTGTTTCAATATCTTTAAATTGTCGTTGTATAAGCCCAATTCCACGAGCGTATATTTCTTCTTCAAATTGAGTGAATATGATATCTTGTCTATCTGCAATTTTAATTGCCACTGTCTTATCAAATACTGAATTATCAGTATAAAAGGGCTCATCTATCCGTATGTAGTATCCATATTGGGCATCTTGGTTGTTGAACATATTGATATCCCACCTTTTATTATTTTCCACAGGAAAGCTTAATTTTACCTTTTTAATATCAAAATCTGTTCTTTCTATACCGAAGTCATCCTCCTTTATAAAAGCATAATGGTGAAATTCCCAACTTAGTCCCTCATCATTGCTATGATTAATTTGTAAACGGTATGCCGTATCATTCTCTTGATCTAAAAATGAACTTTCAATGGATTCCTTTATCCAGTAATTTGTCGTGTCTGTTTGACTATTGAATGCATCATGGTTAAGCTCCAAACGATGATATATAATATACTTACCGGTCTCTATCGGTGAGAGACTAATTTTCTTAGGAATTATTAATTCATCAGGTTTGCACCCCCAATAGGAAAGGGATATTAATGAAATTAAAATGATTAATAGGCGATTCAAATTATCTACTTTCAAGCTCTTACTATACTGGAGATATTATCAAAAATAAATACCTGATTATAAGTATTTCACGAAAATAACAGATCCTATTGAGTAGAAGCTTTATTATGGTGATATTATTACATATTTTTGACCCACAAATGGCAACAATCATCGACGGCAAGGGTCTTGCTTTAACACTTAGAGGTAAAAT
>CAJWLP010000031.1 GCA_913043145.1 uncultured Bacteroidota bacterium | reverse complement strand
CGAACCCGCGACCCCCTGCGTGACAGGCAGGTATTCTAACCAACTGAACTACCAATCCAAAATGGTGTGCAAATATAACACAACTGAAAAATTACAAATGCTTTTCTATAATATTTTTTAATCGAGGCAAACAACCTCATTATCAGCAAGTTGATATCTATCATTTCCCTCTTTACAAGTAGCAAACCCTCGATTATCAAATTTTAATTGATGTCCATGTTTACTTATCCAACCGATCTGTTTTGCTGGATTCCCAACTACCAGTGCAAAAGCTGGTACATCTCTGGTTACCACAGATCCAGCTCCTATCAAACAATACTCCCCTAAATTATTGCCACAAATAATAGTTGCATTAGCACCTATACTTGCTCCTTTCTTTACCGTTGTAATTTGATAATTATCTCTTCTTACTATTGCACTTCGGGGGTTTATAACGTTTGTAAATACCATACTTGGTCCAAGAAAGACATCATCCTCGCATACCACACCCGAATAGACACTTACATTATTTTGGACCTTTACATTACTGCCCAAAACAACTTTAGAACTGATAACTACATTTTGACCAATATTACAATTTTTACCAATAACACTATCCCTCATAATATGGCTAAAATGCCATATTTTGGTGCCAGAACCTATATTAGCTCCGTCGTCTACAACCGATGACTCATGTATAAATAAATCCATTTATTTAAATTCTTTTGGGTATGCATACTTGTACAGGTCTTCTTCTGGAAGATTTTTGAAGTACTCGTAAGTTAATCTTAACCCCTCTTTTCTTGATACCTCTGGTTTCCAATCTAGAATATCTTTTGCTCTTGTTATATCCGGTTTTCGTTGTTTGGGATCGTCTTTTGGTAGATTTGTAAACACCAACTTTTGATCAGTTCCTGTTAGCTCAATAATCTCTTTTGCAAAATCAAGAATACTTATTTCGTCAGGATTTCCAATGTTAACCGGGTAAACATAATTACTATGTAAAAGACGATAAATTCCCTCTACTAAATCTGAAACATAACAAAAACTTCTTGTTTGACTTCCATCACCAAAAATAGTAATATCCTCTCCTCTTAAGGCTTGACCGATAAATGCAGGGAGCGCCCTACCGTCGTTTAATCTCATTCTTGGTCCATAGGTATTGAATATTCTTATAATTCTAGTTTCGACATAATGATAAGTATGGTAGGCCATAGTCATCGCTTCTTGAAAGCGTTTTGCCTCATCATATACACCTCTTGGTCCAATAGGATTTACATTCCCCCAATAATCTTCTGGTTGAGGATGAACAGAAGGATCACCGTAAACTTCACTAGTAGATGCAATTAACATTCTAGCTCCTTTAGCTAAGGCAAGTCCTAAACAATTATGAGTACCTAAACTTCCTACCTTAAGTGTTGGTATAGGTATTTTAAGATAGTCTATAGGACTGGCAGGCGATGCGAAATGCAAAATGTAATCTAATTCCCCTGGAATGTGTATATACTTAGAAACATCATGATGATAAAAATGAAAATTTTCAAGAGGCATCAAATGTTCAATATTCTTCATGTCACCAGTAATTAGGTTGTCCATCGCAATGACCTCGTACCCCTCATTTATAAATCGATCACACAAGTGTGATCCCAAAAACCCAGCCCCTCCTGTTATTAAAATTCGTTTCATTTTCTATTTTATCCGATACAATGATACTCATAACCAAGCTCATTCATCTCTTTCTTATCGTATAAATTTCTACCGTCGAATATAATTTTGTTCTTTAATAAATTAGAAATTTTGTTAAAATCTGGAACCTTAAATTCGTCCCATTCTGTAACAACTAACATGGCATCAGATTCACTTAATGCCTCATATGGTTCATTAACATAGGTTATTTTATCTCCAAGTATGCGTTTAGCTTCGTGGCTAGCAATTGGATCATAAGCAATGATTTCACCTCCAGCTTCAAGAATTTTATCAATAAGAACTAATGAAGGTGCCTCTCGCATATCATCTGTATTCGGCTTAAACGAAAGTCCCCATAAACCAAAAGTTTTACCAGATAAATCTTTACCCATCGATGAAGTTAGCTTTAAAAACAATACTGCCTTTTGATCATCATTCACATCCTCAACTGATTCTAAAATTCGCATCTGATAGTTATTTTCTCTTGCAGTCCTAATCAATGCTTTCACATCTTTAGGAAAACAACTTCCCCCGTAACCAATTCCTGAATACAAAAATTTATTCCCAATCCTTGGATCACTTCCAATTCCTTTTCGAACTGCATTGACATCAGCACCCATTCGTTCACACAAATTTGCGATGTCATTCATAAAACTAATTCGAGTTGCTAGCATTGCATTCGCTGCATATTTGGTCATTTCAGCAGAGGGAATATCCATAAACACAAGCGGGTGACCATTCATGATAAATGGTTTGTATAATTTACCCATGATTTCTTGTGCCCGATCACTATCTAAACCTACTACTATGCGGTCGGGTTTCATAAAGTCATCGATAGCTGCACCTTCCTTCAAAAACTCTGGGTTGCTTGCAATATCAAAATCGATATTTTCTCCTCTTCTGTCTAAAGCATTTTGAACGGCTTGTCTAACTTTTTCTGCGGTTCCAACTGGCACAGTACTTTTAGTGACCACAACACCATAATTATTCATATGCTCACCTATTTCAGTAGCTACAGCTAATACATATTTTAAATCCGCACTTCCATCTTCATCGGGAGGGGTTCCCACAGCAATAAAAGCAACATCTGAATTTTTGATGCTTTCTTTTAATGAGGTACTAAATTTTAACTTACCTTTTTCGTGATTTCTTATCACCTTGGCCTCTAAACCTGGCTCATAAATAGGCATCACCCCTTTTTTTAGACCTTCTATCTTTTCGGAGTCAATATCCACACAAGTTACATCTATACCTACCTCGGCTAAACATGTACCCGTAACCAAACCTACATAACCTGTACCTACCACTGCTATTTTCATTTCAATATTTAAATTTTATTGGCTGCAAAGTTATCTTTTTACACACATAACAGATATTTTCATACAAACACATTATAAAAAACAACGATTTTTAGATACCATTAAATTCGTTTTCCTTTGTAGTTCAATTATGGTCAGAATACTACTTCTAATTTGCATTGTAATCCCCCGATTAGCAATATCGCAATCTGAGGTAAAAACATCCCAAGCCTTTTTATTAACTCCTCATATTGCTTTTCATAAAGTTGGTGGAAATATGAAGGAGCGTTTCAATAATTTCAATTCTTTAGGAATGAATATTGACTATAAGTTCAAAAATAATTTTATAATAGGTTTGGATTATGATTGGTTTTTTGGTCGATCAGTTGAAGACAATGGCATCTTCAGTAACATCACTGGAGAGTCTGGTTTAATCATTGATCAAAATGGCGATTTTTCAGTAATTAACTTACTTATCAAAGGTAATTATGCTACCATCAACCTCGGATATTTAATCAACCTACCCAGAGTGCAATCCAATTCAGGAATCCTCATTCAGTTAGGAGGTGGATTTATGCAGCATAAAATTGATATTTATTCCTCTCAGGTAACCATCCCACAACTCAATAGTGATTATGAAAAAGGATATGACCAACTAGCATACGGATTGGCCACCAAACAGTTTGTTGGTTATCAATATCTTGTTAATCACAGCCGATATCATTTACGAGCAGGCCTTGAATTTAATCAAGGGTTTACAAAGGGACGTCGTACATGGAATTTTAACACAAACGAATCTGGATTAGACAAAAGATTTGACGCTACTGTAGCCCTAAAATTAGGAATTATAGTACCTATTTACACTAAAAAAGCTGAAGATGAGGAGTTTTTCTACAACTAAGTAATGATGTATAAAATTGCTTATAATTTCACGGTTTCTTTTATTGCTTTTTTACTACCCATGATCGGTGTCTTTTCTCCAAAAGTCAAACAGTTCATTTCAACAAGAGCACAAGCTAACACTCCTCCTAAAACAGATGTAAAATATTGGATTCATTGTGCATCTTTAGGTGAATATGAAATGGCTGTCCCCTTGATTAATGAGTTGTTAAAAACGCACTCATTAGATAATATTCTTATTACATTCTTCAGTCCTAGTGGATATGAACACATTAAAAATGGACCCTACGCATCGCGTACAATGTATCTACCTCTGGATACACTAAAAAATGTGAAGGCGTTTTACAAAACTTATAACCCAGCTAAAGCTTTTTTTATTCGATACGACTTTTGGTATAATTTTATCCAATACGGACAAAAAAACAACACACAATTTTACTTAATCAATGGCCGTTTCCAACCCGATCATTTCATATTTAGCCAATATGGCCGACCCTACCTTAAACTAATTCAAAAGTTTGAAAACTTGTTTACCTCAGACAAAACAAGCTGTAAGTTATTAGTAGAATATAATAAACAAACGTTCTTTGTTGGAGACACCCGTTACGATCGAGTTGCTAATACCCTTGAAACAGCAAGAGAATTTGCTGATATCGTAAAATTTAAATCCCATAAAAAATTACTTATCGTTGGCTCTTCATGGGAAAAGGAAGAGGCCTTGACAAAAAAACTACTGGATACATCACCAGATAACCTTTGTATAATAATTGCCCCACATGATATCCAACGGACAGACCAAATCATCAAGGAATTCAAATTATATTCACCCAAAAGATATACTAATGCTGATTTTGACGGGGAAACATCAATAGTAGTATTAGACACGATTGGCATGCTCTCTGAATTGTACCGCTATGCAGATTTCAGTTTGATAGGAGGCGGATTTCATGGTGCACTTCACAATATTACAGAACCGGCAGTTTGGGGAAGCCACATTAGTTTTGGCCCAAACTATCACAAGTTTCCTGAAGCTTACGATGCCATTGATCACGGTTTTGGCTTTCCTTTAACAAATGAGAACCAATGGATTGATGTGATTCACAACCTTTTGAAAAATGATTACAAACTCAAAGAGATTAAAAAGTTATCAAGTGATTACGTAATCTCACAGCAAAAAGCTACGCAGAAAATTGCAGGTTATATTTTAAATTAAGAATAGTGATTTCACCAATAAATTATCACTGAAAAGGCTAGGTTTCAGATTATTTTAAGCTAACTGAAACAACATCGTCTTCTTTACGGACGTTTGTAATGCCGTGCTTAGCCAATCCCTTCAAAGTTTTATCCCATTGCTTATTACTGAGTTCAATTCTACTTTTTAAATCATTGATTTCAAGAGTGCCATTTTCTGAAAGAATGGTTTTTACCGCTTGCTCATTGTCTGTTAATTTAACTGTTTCAACTTTTTTTTCAGGCCTCATTTGAGGAAAGAATAAAACTTCTTGAATACTTGAATTATTGGTTAGTAACATTACCAATCGATCAATCCCGATACCAATTCCTGCCGTAGGAGGCATCCCATACTCAAGAGCAGTTAGGAAATCTTCATCAATGAACATGGCTTCATCATCACCTCGTTCCATTAGTTTGACTTGCTCTTCAAAACGTTCACGTTGGTCAATAGGATCATTCAACTCACTGTAGCAATTGGCAATCTCTTTTCCATTAATAATGAGTTCGAAACGTTCAGTCAGAGCTGGATTATCCCGATGTTTTTTTGTCAGTGGCGACATACTCAAAGGATAGTCCATAATAAACGTTGGTTGAATAAGTAGATGCTCTACCTTCTCCCCAAAAATTTCGTCAATTAACTTGCCCGAGCCCATACTCTTTTCTACTTCAGTTCCAAGTTCTTTGGCTGTTTTGAAAAGCTCTTCTTCATTCATCTGACTAATATCTATGCCCGTATATTTTTCAATAGCTCCAAATATGGTGAGTCGTTCAAAAGGTTTCCCAAAATCAATGGTATGCTCACCAAAAACAACGTGTGACGTTCCATTAACGTCTTGAGCAATCTGTTTAAACATCGCCTCTGTTGTATCCATCATCCATTTATAGTCCTTGTATGCAACGTATAGTTCCATTTGACTAAATTCTGGATTGTGGGTACGATCCATTCCTTCATTTCTAAAATCTTTGGCGAATTCGTATACCCCCTCAAATCCACCAACAATTAATCGCTTGAGGTATAACTCATTCGCAATTCTTAAATACAATGGGATATCTAAAGCATTGTGATGCGTGATAAACGGTCTAGCAGCGGCACCTCCGGGAATAGCTTGTAGAATTGGAGTTTCAACTTCCATGTACCCTTTTTGGTTTAAGAAATTTCGCATACTCGATACTGCTTTTGTACGCTTTATAAATGTCTCACGAACATGTGGGTTGACAATTAAATCAACATACCTCTTTCTGTAACGTTGCTCTGGGTCCGTAAATGCATCATAAACTTTTCCGTCAACCTCTTTAGGCATTGGCAATGGATTCAATGATTTACTTAAAACGGTTAACTCTTTTACATGAATAGAAAGTTCACCGGTCTGAGTTCTAAAAACAAACCCTTTCACACCAATAATATCACCAATATTTAATATCTTCTTGAAGACATCGTTGTACATGGATTTATCTTCCTCAGGGCAAAGTTCATCACGGTTAAAATAGGCCTGAATCGTACCTTTTTCGTCCTGTAACTCAGCAAAACTTGCTTTGCCCATGACTCGGCGTCGCATCATTCGACCGGCAAAAGATATCTGCTGAAATTTATCCGGGTTATGATCAAACTCGTTGCTAATTTCTACACTTGAAAAATCCTTAGGATACACATCAGCTGGGTAAGGATCAATGCCTAATGATCTTAGCTTATCAAGTGCTTGTCTTCGTTGAAGTTGTTGTTCGTTTAGCTCCATGGTTTATTTAAGTGGATACAAATATAATTTTACACTAGTCAGAATTAAGTCATTTACAGAAAATTTGGACTAACATAATCTAATAGATTACCGTTTATATCAACATACGAAGTGTATTTTTGTTAATTCATGCGTTGGAAATTAGGAATATTAATTATGCTCATGGCCTTTGTTGATATATTTGCTCAACAAAACACCATCACTATTTCAAAAGAAAATCCATCATTTGAATTTGTGGCTAATCGTGGGCAGTGGCATCCCCTTGTTTTATATCGTGCAGAAATTCCTTTTGGCAATTTATATTTGGAAAGTCAAGGTTTGACCTATGATCTGATCGACCCAGATGACTACCACCGAATACACCAATGGAAACACGACCACCCCGGTAAGATAGATACCATTACCCCAAAAAAACAAGCCATTAAAATGTACTTTGTGGGCGTTAAAAATTCTCCAATTACCTCGCCTTCCATGATTCAGTCTCATTATTACAATTACTTTTTGAGTAATAACCCTGAGAATTGGGCCTCGAATATTCATCCCGCTGGAGAAGTGAAATACGCCAATGTTTACTCAGGTATTGATTTTAATATTGATGGCCAAAATCATTTAAAATACGAATGGACTATTCATCAACCAACCTCAGAAAAAATAAACCAAATCAAAATTAACATTGCTGGTGCTGACTCACTAAATATTGTTAATGGACAACTTAAAATTTATACGTCTGTTGGAATAATTAGCGATGAAAAACCATACACCTATCAGATAATCGAAGGTGAAAAAATTGAGATAACATCCTCTTATCAATTGGATGGAAATACATTAAGTTATCGAATTTTATCAGAATTTAATCCTGAGTACCCTCTTGTTATCGATCCTAAACTTATATTTTCAACATATTCTGGTTCAAAAGGTGACAATTTTGGTTTCACGGCTACCTATGATAGTTATGGCAACTTGTATGCAGGTGGTATCGTAGACGCATCCGTTCTAGACTATCCTGTTACCGTAGGCGCATATGATACTAGCTTCAACGGCGGTTCGGGCTCTCAACCTGCTAATTTAGACTGTGATATCAGTATTTCTAAATATGATAGTGCAGGTTCAAAATTACTTTGGGCAACATACTTGGGTGGTCGCTTGGATGAATATCCTCACAGTTTGGTGGCTGATAAAAATGACGATCTCATAATACTGGGGACCACATATTCTACTGAATACCCTTACACTACTAATTGCGTTGATTCTACACACGCTGGAGGAACTGACATCATTATTTCCAAACTCAGTGAAGATGGGACAATACTTATTGGCTCAACATTTATTGGTGGAAGTTCAAATGATGGACTAAATCAAAATGCAAACTTAAAGTACAATTATTCTGACGATTTTAGGGGTGATGTTATAACTGATGAACTTGGAAATATCTATGTGGCTACTACAACATTGTCCGGAGATATAATAACCAAAAATGCTTCACAAAGCAATAAAAATCAGGCATATGATGGATTGATATTTGAATTAGCCCCAGATTGTAAAACCTTAAATTGGCTCACTTACTTTGGTGGAAATGGGTCAGAGGCACTCTATAGTATAAAATTAGATAATCATGATAATTTATATGTCGGTGGAGGCACTACAAGTTCTGATATAATAACACCAGATACGGTTATAACTCCTGATTTTCAAGGTAAGACTGATGGTCTTATTGCTATTTTTAATAAAGCGGATAAATCATTGAAAAGATCTACATACTGGGGTTCTAGCGAATATGACCAAATTTACTTTATCGGATTAGATGTACTTAATCGTATTTACGCCACTGGTCAGACTGAAGGTCAAATAAGTAAAACTGCAAATACATATGGCGACGATAATAAAGGACAATTCATTATTAGAATAGATACTGGATTACAAAACATTGACCTTGTAAGCTCTTTTGGAAATACGTTAAATCAACCTAATTTGGTGCCAAGTGCTTTCTTGGTTGATGTATGTAATCATATTTATTTCTCAGGATGGGGGTCGTCTGTAGATCCGGGCAATCATCCGGGTAGCACAGAAAATTTACCCGTTTCTGACGATGCTTACCAAAAAAATACGGACAATAATGATTTTTATGTGATAGTTTTAGGAGAGGACGCCAAAAATCTGTTGTATGCGACATATTTTGGTGGGGATGTGACTGATGATCACGTGGATGGAGGAACGAGTAGGTTTGATAAAAAGGGAGTGATCTATCAAAGTGTTTGTAGCAGTTGTCCGCCATCCTCAGATGGCCAAACATCTCAAGTTAGTGATTTCCCAACTACTCCCGGTAGTGCTTTCGAGACCAATCCAAGTATTCGTTGTAGTAATGCGTCATTTAAAATCGATTTGCAAATCAAGACTGCTGTCATTGCTGATTTTATTGCCGATCCAATCATTGGCTGTGTCCCATTGAATGTTTCATTTACTAATCGAAGTGTGATGGGCGATTCATTAATTTGGGATTTTGGAGACGGAGAAAAGTCGAATATTATCAATCCAACACACGAATACAAAAATCCTGGAGAATACCTAGTCATTCTAACTGTAATTGACAGTAATACGTGCAATATATCTTCTACACACCAACAAACCATTAAAGTAATAGACCAATCAGAAGCTAATTTTTTGGTTGAATTTAGCGGCTGTGAAAATCAACTTTCGATAACCAATAACACCAGTCGGGGTTTTAATTATTACTGGTCATTTGGAAATGGAGATACCTCAATCAAACAAACTCCTGACTACCAATACGAATTGCCCGGAACTTACGAAATTGAGCTCACAGTTAATAAAGGTTCTCTATGCGAAAGTGCAATTAAAAAGTCGATTACTATTCTAGAAGAGGTCATTCCGGAATTTAAACTATATAATGTATTTACTCCTAATGATGATGGCTTAAACGATTGTTTTCAAATGGATGGAGAACTCATTGAATGTAAAGAGTATAAACTTCAGATTTTTAACCGTTGGGGAGAAAAAGTCTTTGAAACAGATAATCCATACGACTGCTGGAATGGTAAAGTAAATAATACTTCTAATTTACTACCCGCATCTACCTACTTTTACTTAGTTTGGCACGGAAAAAATAGTAACCCAATTTCAGGAATTGTTGAACTTATTAAGTAATGAATAAACAATACTGTTTACCCCCTCTTTTTTGTTTTCTTGTAATGATTTTTTATCCATCTGTTATAAATGGACAAGAAACTATAACATTGGGCATGAACTCTAATGAACCAACCGTTGTATTATCCCCTCAATCTAACTCAAATAAAATAATTGCAGCAGCTAATATAAACCAACTTTATTACCTCAAAAAAGGGACTGAAAGTTTTAAAAATACCCAAGCTAAATCAACACTTGGAGTATATGGTGACCCTGTTTTACATTATTCCGACAATGATTTATTTTATGCTCATTTATCCAAAACCCAAAATAAAAAATATGGTGAATGGTTTGACCGAATTGTTGTTCAAAAAATTCATAGTATTACCCCATGGAGAGAAAGCTCCTATTCAGTCGGTTACAATCCTCCTAAAATGCAAGATAAACCTTGGTTAAGCTCTGATAATCATTCCAAAAAATTTAAAGGAAATGTCTATGTAACGTGGACAGAATTTGACAAATACAGTAGTAAAGATAGCTCTGATTTTAGTAGAATTCGGTTTTCTAAATACGTACCAACATTTGATTCCTTTTCAAATGCAATTACAATTTCTGATACTGTTGGCGACTGTCAAGACGGAGACAATACGCTCGAAGGAGCAACAACAGCAGTAGGCTCAAATGGAGAAATTTATGCCGCTTGGGCAGGACATGAAAAAATCTGGTTTGACATAAGTATTGATGGAGGAGAAACTTGGGGAAAAGACCAAAAAATTGCATCTCAAATTGAAGGATGGAATATGGAAATGCCCAATATATTCAGAGCAAATGGAATGCCCTTTTTAGCTTGCGATACTAATCGAGAAATTATTTATATCACTTGGGCTGATGAAGAAGCAGGCAATGCAGATGTCTGGCTGATGTATTCCAAGAACAAAGGGACATCATGGAGCCAAAAAATACGTATCAGTAAAATTAATAGCCATCAATATTTTCCGAACATCAATGTAGACCAACAAAACGGCGACGTGTATGTTGCGTATTATGATCAGGCGTATTCTAACGAAAATCTCTTTTATGACATTTCACTAAACCGCTTTAACCTCAAAGATTCTAATCGAAATAATTTATATAGAATTACTTCCAAAAGTATACCTCTCCCAGGGAAGAACTTTTTTTATGGAGATTACATTGATCTTGATTGCCAAAACGACACCCTAGTAATTATCTATCCTACATTTAATAATAAAAACTCTGCCATCGAATTATTTGTAAGCAACACAAGTGAATTAATTAAGAACAAAAAATATAGCCCAATTAGTCATTCGTTAATGCGGAATAAAGACTCTATACAATGGGCAATCAATATTCAAGCACCCTGCACGTTTAGCTGTAAAATAAAAACCCGAAATAGACATAAAATTTTAGTCCATCACCAAAAAGAAATACAAAACCTGGAAGTTGTCAATCAAGATTTTATTGCATATAAAGGTTCATTTCAAAGATCAACTCGAATCAATTATAAAATCAGAGACATTCAGAATAATCAAATAATTGATCGGTATAAGGGCAAGCTTATTAATTTAAATAACTGATTTAAAGATAGTTGTATATAAAATATATCCAAATTAAAATATAGATATGAGTAAAGATTTCAAGACTTTAATTCTTTGAGTTTTAGCACAAAATAACTTAATTTGCATTCCATTTTTAAAGACGAAATTCATGTCATATAAACATAATAATGAAGAACAGAGTGTATTGCAAAAAATACAAAATCAAACAGGGTGTTTACTTCTTGTAATTGGTATTGCCATGTTAGCATTCGTACTGACCGACCTAGTAAGCTCTGGGTCGAGTATCTTTAGTTCCAATGATAATAGTGTTGGAGAGATTTCTAACGAACCTGTAAGTTATGATGAGTACAATCAAACTTATGAAGCTTTGAAAGCTCAACTTATTCAAAATAATCCAGGCATTGCTTTTGATGAAAATATGTCAAAGCAGTATCAACAACAGGCTTGGAATACGATTATTGAATCTCGCTTGATCGAACCAGAGTATGAAAAATTAGCTTTAACTGTTAGTCTTGCTGAACTAGAAGATTTGACAATTGGAGACAACACACATCCACAAATACAACAATCATTTAGAAACCCTGAAACAAACCAATTTGACAAACAACGATTAGTTCGTTTTTTGAAGGAAGACATTAATTCAAATCCAGAGGCTCTTCAAAACTGGAATAGCTTCCAACAACAATTTACTACTAGTCTGATTGCTCAGAAATATAATCAGCTAATTATGAGCTCGGTATACACCACAGATTTAGAAGCTGCAAACTATGGTAGAGATAATAACCAGACTAAAAATGCAACGGTTGTAAACCTTCCATATAATCAATACAAAGATTCAATATTATCAGTTAGCGATAGCGAAATTCTTTCGTACATGAAAGATCATTCAATAAAATATAGAAGAGATGCAAGCAGAGATATTGAATACATCCGTTTAAATGTTATTCCATCAAAAGAGGATTCAATGGATATGATATTTCAGACTAAAGAAATTGCTCAGAAATTTACAGAAACAAATGACGATTCTGCATTCGTAAGTATCATGAATAGTGAGACTCCATTCAATAAAACCCTCCAAAGAAGAGGATCATTTCCGGCATCAATAGAAGATAACATATTTTCTGCTAGTGTTGGTGAGGTATTAGGACCAATTCAAGAGAATGGCATTTACAGTGTATACAAAGTAACAGATATTGGCACAGACAGTGTGTCTTCCATCAGAGGCAGTCATATTTTAATCAATGTAGCAGGTACAGATACCGCCCAAGCTGAAAAAAATGCTCAAGAATTAATTTCTCAAATTAAAGCTGGAGCCACTACGTTTGAGGCTGAGGCAAATAAGAAAAATTACGACGCATCAAGAGGTAATGGTGGTGATTTGGGATGGGTTACTGAAGATTCTAGAGCTTATCCAAGTAAGCTAATAAACCGGCTATTCAAATCTCCTAAAGGCAATTATTTTATTTTGCGATCCAATAAAGGCGTTCACATCGGAAAGGCAACTTCCCAAATCAGCAGAAAAACTGTTCAAGTTGCTGTTGTAGACCAAAAAATATTTTCTAGTACTAAAACTGACGGAGAATACTACAAAATGGCTGGTGATTTTTTAACAAAAGTAAATGGCGAAAAATCATTTGAAGAAGTTGCTGAAGAGCTTGGGTTAACTAAACGTGTTGCCAATGGCATAAAAGAAAGCTCACTTGCTATTCCGGGGGTGAGCAATCCAAATTTAATTGCAAAATGGTTGTTTGACGAAGCAACTAATGAGGGGGACTTATCAAGTATTATAGATATAGACGGCAACTACTACGTAGCCAGAATAACAAACATAAAAGTAGAAGGCTTAGCTGACATAGATGAAGGACGTTCTGAAATTGAAGATATCCTATTAGATCAGAAAAAATCAGAAAAATTGCATGCACGTATGTATGAAGCATTAAAAAAATCTTCTAATTCTGACGAATTAGCCAATGAGTTAGAAACAACTCCTGTTTCTATTCCTGCAGCTTCTTTTACAAATTCTAGTATACCATACATTGGTAGAGACCTCGTTATATCGGGTACTATTTTTGGACTTAAAGTTGGTGGAAAGTCAAATATAATCAAAGGAGAACGAGCAGTAGCCGTAGTATATCTAAATAACGATAATCAATACGAGGCAACAGATGCTGAAGATCTGAAACTTCAAATAACGGATCAAATTAAACAAGAAATTCAACAAAAATTAAGAAATACTATTGTTGAAAAAGGAGAAGTTGTTGATTTGAGATATCGTTTCTACAATTAATTTGAACAAAAAATATAAGAATATTTCATATTCAAAGGTGGGGAACGGTCCCCACCTTTGTTTTTTACACGGTTTTTGTGAGGATTCGACGATATGGGAAAATACAATCCATTATTTTTCAAAAAAATACACGTGTATTAGTATCGATTTGCCAGGCTTTGGAAAAAGTATCAATGAAAAATTGGGAACAATCACTGAACTAGCAAATCATGTATTTCAAATCCTTCAATCTGAAAACACAGAAAAACCGATCATTTTTGGACATTCACTTGGCGGATATGTTGCATGCGAATATGTGTTCAACAACCCTCATAATTTTTCAGGTTTAGGTTTGATTAATTCAACAAGCCTTGGTGATGATTTTTTAAAAAAAGAAAATAGAAAGAAATCCATCGACTTTATTGAAAAGCATGGTCCAAATGACTTTTTTCGATTATTCATAAAAAATTTAGTCGCTGAAGACAATCAATCACTCATCCCTGAAAATTTGATACACGTGATTAAAAACACTCCTAAAAATAGTATTATAAGAGGAATGAGGGCTATGTTAAATCGGGCAGATCGCAAACACATCTTATCTTCAATTGAATCACCCGTATTATTTGTTCTTGGTGATAAAGACGAGCATTATCCCAAACACGAGATTTTAAATCAGGCTTCCATTTGTATGCGATCACAGGTCAACATAATCAAGAATAGTGGTCACTTATCGATGATCGAAAATAAAGCGGATTTTCAAAAAGCAATTCAACAATTTATCTTATTTTCAGAATCTATCTATGCTAAACGCGACCAATAAATCAAAAAACCTAATACTTTTCATCTAACTAATGTGTTTAATTATCAATGCTTAAATCCAAACCCACCTTTACCACCTTATTACTAGTTCTGCTAATTCTTCGAAGTGCTGCACAACAAGGGAGTGAGATCCTTATCAAAGCAAATAAAGCCTCACTCGAGCGAGACTATACGAAAGCGTATAATCTTTACACTAAATACATTCAACTAAACTCAACTGATTTCAGAGGTTATTTCAACAGAGGGACATCTGCATATAATGCAAGAAGATACACTTCTGCAATCCAAGACTTCACAAGAGCACTCCAACTAAATCCCATATTTTTAGAAGCCTATTATTTCAGAGGACAATCTTATTATCACTCAAAAAAATACAATGAGGCCATAGCAGATTACACTTCTGGTCTACTAAAAAAACCAAATAATAGTTCCTTTCTCAAATTAAGGGCAGAGGCATATACTGCAAGTGGTAAAAAAGATAAAGCACTCGTAGATTTAAATAAAGCCATCAACGCGGATAAAATATCTGGTGATTTATACAAAAGAAGAGCTGAGTTGAAAATTCAATTGAACGATATAAAAGGGAGCATCAGAGATTATAATGCTGTAGAAAAACTTATTCCAACCTACAAAATGGTTCACTATCTTAAAGGTAAATTATACCTCCAAATTAAAGAAATAGAATTTGCATGTGAAGAATTCGAAAAAGCATTGGAACATAAAATTGTGGTTGCGGATCAACTGAACAAAAAATATTGCACCTCCATGTAATTGCTAGTTCTAGACGAATTTATTACCTTTGAACGGCATGATAAATCTAAGGTTTTCTCGATTACCCAAATACCGAAAATTTAAGTACACCCCTGTTTATTACGATGAACAGAAAGAAGAACTACATGCTAGAGTGCAAGAAGTAAAAAGAGAAATGGGGGATCTTAAAACTAATGAAAACAGGGTAAAAGATAATATTCGTAAACTTTACAATGCCAAACAAAATTCTCAACGCTACGGTACCACTTCTCAAAAAAATTATTTACTCCGATTAGGTACAATCATCCTTCTTCTTAGTGCTATTTCTTATAAACTTCTGAATTCTAATGTATTAGAATTTGTCATCAAAGGATTTACCAAATAGTAGAACTGATGGCAGGTAAAATACAACTACTTCCTGATAGGACAGCTAATCAAATAGCTGCTGGTGAGGTTGTTCAAAGACCCGCATCGGTTGTTAAAGAATTATTAGAAAACGCAATTGATGCTCAAGCAACAATTATTAAATTATTTATAAAAAATGGTGGCTGTACCCTTGTTCAAGTCGATGATAATGGCGTTGGAATGAATGCTTTTGATGCTCGAATGTGTTGGGAAAGACATGCTACATCTAAGATTACAAAAGCAGATGATTTGTATAATTTAAATACTCTTGGGTTTCGTGGAGAAGCTTTGGCAAGTATCGCCTCAATAAGTGAAGTTGAAATGAAAACTAAATATGCAGAGGAAGACACAGGAACTCGAATCACCATAAACGCTGGAAAATTTATTAACCAAGAAAACACAGCCGCTACTCAAGGAACTTCTATTGCCGTTAAAAATCTATTTTATAATATTCCTGCTCGAAAAAATTTCCTTAAAAGTATATCCGTTGAAACCAAACACACCTTTGAGGAATTTCAACGAATAGCACTTGCCTACCCTGCAATCACATTTGAGTATTCTAATCAAGGTAAGAATTTATCAAAACTAGAAGGTGGAGATTTAGAAAAGCGTATCAACGACTTATTTATCCTAAAGGAGGGAGAACTTATTCAAACCAGTGAAAATACGGATATCGTTGAAATAAACGGATTCATAGGAACTCCAAAAACTGCCAAAAGAACAAGAGGCAATCAATATTTATTTGCCAATGGTAGGTTTATCAAAGATCCTTATCTCAACCATGCCATTATATCCGGATATGGAGGCCTGTTGGAGGAAAAAAAATATCCTTTTTATATTCTATTTTTAAATGTTGACCCCCGTAAAATTGATGTCAATATTCATCCAACTAAACACGAAGTTAAATTTGAAGATGGAAGGCATGTATATACTTTATTGCAATCTGTTATTAAAAAAACGATTGGGACTCACTTTGTAATCCCCACAGATACTCAAATGTTGAATGCAACAGCGGTAAAACCAACCCAAAATCTTAATGATCAGATTGCTTTTATTAATCCAAATATTAATCAAAATTTCAACCCATTTGGACATAAAAAACAAAAAACTCCTACCAGCTGGGAAAAGTTGGATGAAATTCTCAATACACCAATTCATCCTCAAAAACAAAAATCTTTTTTTACTCAGACCGAAAAAACTACCGAAACTGTAAATCATCATTTTGAAATCTTCCAAATTCAAGATTCATTCCTCGTAGCTAAAATTGAAGGTGAGTTAAACTTAATTCATCAACATCGAGCTCACAGACAAATACTTTATGAACGCTATGCTTCCACTCATTCGGTTTCTTCACAGCAACTACTTTTCCCAAGAACAATTAAATTAAATCAATCTGACTTTGCGTTGTATTTAGAAATACAAAAAGATATTAACGCTCTCGGGTTTGATATCAGTGAGTTTGGACAATCAACCATCATCATCAATGGATTGCCAAGTGAATTAAGCAAAGAAGACGGTGCTTCTGTGATTCTTCAAATTATTGAAGACTTTAAAACTAACTTTCAGAATTTAAAAATTGCTAAAAAAGATGCGTTGAGACAAGCAGCTGCAAAAAATGCTGCCATTAAGACAGGTAAGGCCTTGAACCAAACTGAAATGCAGGCTTTACTAAATGATTTACTACACTGCAATCAAAAAACAATCGATCAATCAGGTAAAACAATTTCCGTAAAGCTAACAAAAAAGAGTTTGGAACGTTTTTTTCAATAGATAAGTAATCATGCAATTTAATAGTAATCGTTTTGGTATTCCGGAGATAACAAGAAATATTATAGCCATTAATGTTTTACTGTTTATTGCTACCATTTACAGTGGCGAAACCATGTACAAATACTTAGCACTATTTAATTATAAAAGCAATTATTTCCATGGATGGCAAATTATAACCCATATGTTCATGCATGGGAGTTTCACACACTTATTATTCAATATGTTTGGGCTCTTTATGTTTGGTAGCCGATTAGAGCAAATGTGGGGGGCTAAACGATTTATAAACTTCTACTTAATCACAGGAATTGGAGCAGTAATATTACATACTTTGGTTCAAGATCATGAAATAACTCAAGGGTTAGTAAATGTTAATCAACCTACTGTAGGTGCATCCGGAGCGTTATTTGGAATACTAGTTGCCTTTGCACTGTATTGGCCCAATACAGAACTTTTTTTGATGTTCATCCCAGTCCCTATCAAAGCTAAATGGGCCGTAATTGGTTATGCCATCTTTGAATTATTTGCTGGCATTAGTGGTTTTCAAGCTGGTGTAGCTCATTTTGCTCATCTTGGTGGTGCACTTTTTGGATTTATCCTTGTTCAATATTGGAATAAAAATAACCGCAGTTCGTTTTATTAAACCAAATGACTACTTGGGAAAAAATACAATTAGAGTTTAATAAGGGTAATTCTGCCGTTCGCCAAATCATCATGATTAATTTGGGGGCCTTTATATTTACTGTATTTGTGGGGGTGATTGCTCGGTTATCAGGATTTGCTCCTGAAGAAATGTTAACCTACTTCTATATCCCAAGTAATTTAGGAAAACTCATCATCCGACCTTGGACACTATTAACGAATATTTTCTTTCATGCAGGATTCTGGCATTTACTAGGAAATATGATACTACTATATTTCATTGGTAGAATATTAGAAGACTTCATGGACTTCAAAAAAATCTGGAAAATATTTTTGTATGGAGGTATTTCAGGTGCTATGCTTTTCGTAATTAGCTACAATATTTTTCCTGTTTTTAGTGAAGTTGTAGGCTATAAAAAATTACTTGGAGCGTCGGGTGGAGTGACCGCAATTTTAGTAGCAACGGGCACCTTTCTTCCGAGATATCAAATCCGACCTTTTGGACTATTTAATGTAGAACTCCGATGGGTTGCACTCTTTTTTGTATTTAGAGATTTGTATATGTTTCCGGTAAGTGACAACACAGGAGGGCTTTTTGCTCATATTGGTGGAGCAATTTTTGGATTGATTTTCATACTCAATCTGCAAGGTAAAATCACCAAACCAAACCTCAACCAAACTTCATTTTTTTGGGATAAAAAAAGAGATGAACGAATGAGAGGACCAATCATCACGGATAAAAAGCCGAAACCAAACCAAGATGAAATTGACGCCATTCTTGATAAAATATCACAAAGTGGATATGATAGTTTGAGCAATAGCGAAAAAGATGTTCTTTTTAAAGCCAGCGAGTGAAAATACTGATCAAGACATTCTTAAATTTAATCAATGCTATTGCGATATTAGGTCTTTCCCTATCATACTTATCACCCTTTGTTGATCCTCAAGATTTTTGGATCATTTCTTTTTTTGGACTAACCTACACATTTTGGTTAGGCATTAATATCATATTTCTATTGCTGTGGATTTTATTGTTCAAAAGAAGAGGAATCTATAATGCTTTGATTTTAATCGTTGGATTTCAATTCATTACACGAAATATCCAATTTAGTGCCAATAAAAACATTTCCTCAGATATCAAAATATGTAGCTTCAATACCCATGTACAACAGACTTATAACAGTGATAACACATCAGTAGCAATTGATCAATATTTAACTAATCAAAAATATGATGTTGCTCTTCTTGTTGAATGGCTAGATAATAAAGGAAATATTAATAAAATAGCATTCCCACACCAGCATTTTGTCAATACCCAAGAAGATAATCTAAAGAGCGCCTATGGTTTAAAATTAGTTTCTAAACACCCTATTTTAAATTGTGAACGAATCAAATATAATCACAGTACCAACAACCTTGCGGTGCAATTTGATGTTGATGTTGAAGGTCAAATCATTCGATTTGTGGGAGTGCATCTTCAATCCAACAGTGTATCTCCAAAAGACTACCAAACCTTGATGCACAGTGATTTAAATAATGATTACAAAACCTACGCCTTTGCATTTATTGATCGACTAAAGAAACAATCACAACTCCGTACCATCCAAACTCAGACTATTCTTGAGGCCATTGACAATAGCCCTTATCCTGTAATTATATTGGGAGATTTTAATGATACGCCGCAAAGCTTTACCTACCAACAGTTTAAAGAAGGCAGAAAAGATGCCTTTGTTGAAAAAGGGTCTGGTTGGGAAGCTACCTACCTAAAACCCCTTCCATTTTTAAGAATAGATTACATTTTTTATGATAGTGAGCTTGTCTGTACAGATTACCAATCCTCAACCTCCATCAAAAGTGATCACAGTTTGATTGAAGCTAGTTTTCAAATTTCTAAATAATACACCCATGGAATTCATTGATAAAAAATTAAGCCAGTATGCTGAACAACATACTAC
>CAJWLP010000030.1 GCA_913043145.1 uncultured Bacteroidota bacterium | reverse complement strand
GGTTTTGCGGACTGGACGGGACTCGAACCCGCGACCCCCTGCGTGACAGGCAGGTATTCTAACCAGCTGAACTACCAATCCTTAAAGGTGTGCAAATATAACACAACTGAAATATTACAAATGCTTTTCTATAATATTTTTCAGCTCAAGCAAACAACCTCACTATCAGTGAGTTGATATCTATCTTTACCCTCTTTACAAGTAGCGAACCCTAGTTCATCAAATTTTAATCGATGCCCATGTTTACTTATCCAACCAATCTGTTTGCCAGGGTTACCTACTACCAAAGCAAAAGCTGGCACATCCTTCGTAACTACTGCACCTGATCCAATGAGGCAATACTCCCCCAAATTGTTACCACAAATGATTGTTGCGTTAGCTCCTACGCTTGCCCCTTTTTTTACGGTAGTAGTCTGATATTTATCTCTTCTGATTATTGCACTTCGTGGATTTACAACATTCGTGAAAACCATGCTTGGTCCCAGAAAAACATCATCCTCACAGACAACTCCAGTGTATATACTTACATTATTTTGAACTTTCACGTTATTACCTAAAATAACTTTGGGGCTAATCACTACATTTTGGCCAATATTGCAATTTTGACCAATAATACAATCTGTCATGATATGACTAAAATGCCATATTTTAGTTCCTGCTCCGACTGTTGCTCCGTCGTCTATGAATGATGATTCGTGAACAAAAAAATCCATTAATTAAATTCTTTTGGGTGTGCGTATTTATATAAATCTTCTTCGGGTAGATTTTTAAAATACTCATACGTTAATTTTAGTCCGTCTTTACGTGTTACTTCTGGCTTCCAATCAAGGATAGCTTTGGCTTTTGTAATATCAGGTTTTCGTTGTTTTGGGTCATCTTTGGGTAGATCTTTGAATACGAGCTTCTGATCAGTTCCAGTCAATGCCACAATTTCTTTAGCAAAATCAAGGATACTTATTTCATCTGGATTCCCAATATTTACTGGAAATGCATAATCACTATGAAGAAGGCGATAAATTCCCTCAACCAAATCCGACACATAACAAAAAGATCTGGTTTGGCTGCCATCACCAAAAATAGTAATATCCTCACCTCTTAAAGCCTGACCAATAAATGCTGGAAGTGCTCTTCCATCATTTAACCTCATTCGAGGACCATAGGTATTAAATATACGAACTATTCTAGTCTCTAATTGATGGAATGTATGATAAGCCATGGTCATCGCTTCTTGAAAACGTTTTGCTTCATCATAAACACCTCGTGGTCCTACTGGATTAACATTCCCCCAATATTCCTCTGGTTGTGGATGCACGTTAGGATCTCCGTACACTTCACTTGTTGATGCGATAAGCATTCTTGCCCCTTTGGCTAAAGCAAGACCTAGACAATTATGAGTACCTATACTTCCCACTTTAAGTGTTGGAATTGGTATTTTAAGATAATCTATTGGACTTGCAGGTGATGCAAAATGCATGATATAATCAAGTTCTCCTGGAATATGTATATACTTAGAAACATCATGGTGGTAAAAATGAAAGTTTTTAAGCGACATAAGGTGCTCTATATTTTTCATGTCACCCGTAATAAGGTTATCCATGGCAATTACTTCATACCCCTCCTTAATAAATCGATCACATAAGTGCGACCCTAAAAATCCAGCACCTCCAGTTATTAAAATTCTTTTCATCTTTTACTTTGATCCAATACAATGGTATTCATATTCAAGCTCCTTCATCTCATTTTTATCATATATATTTCTACCATCGAAAATAATTTTATTATTCAATAAGGTAGAAATTTTATCAAAATCTGGCACCTTAAACTCCGACCACTCTGTAACAACTAATAGTGCATCAGCATTATTTAATGCCTCATACGGTTCACTAACATAGGTTATTTTATCGCCAAGTATGCGTTGAGCTTCATGACTAGCAACAGGGTCATAGGCGACCACTTTACCTCCTGCAGACAAAATTTTATCAATCAGAACCAATGATGGTGCCTCACGCAAGTCATCTGTATTCGGCTTGAATGATAGACCCCACATCCCAAAAGTCTTACCAGTTAAATTTTCTCCCATAGATGAAGTCAATTTTGAAAATAATACCGATTTCTGGTCATCATTTACATCTTCGACCGATTCTAAAATACGCATTTGATAATCGTTTTCTCTTGCTGTTTTAATCAACGCTTTCACATCTTTTGGGAAACAGCTTCCACCATATCCAATTCCTGAATATAAAAACCTGTTACCAATTCTTGGATCACTTCCTATACCTTTTCTAACAGAGTCAACGTCTGCACCCATTAGTTCACACAAATTGGCAATATCATTCATAAAACTAATTCGCGTTGCTAGCATAGCGTTAGCAGCATATTTTGTCATTTCTGCAGATGGTATGTCCATAAAAACAAGCGGATGACCATTCATAATAAATGGCTTGTATAGCTTATTCATAATGCCTTCTGCACGATCACTATCTACACCTATGACTATTCGATCTGGTTTCATAAAGTCGTCAATTGCAGCCCCCTCCTTCAAAAATTCTGGGTTGCTCGCTATATCAAAGCTGATACTTTCACCACGTTTATCCAACGCTTCTTGAACGGCATATCTCACCTTTTCTGCAGTACCAACTGGCACTGTACTCTTCGTAACCACAACCCCATAACCGTTCATATGCTGACCTATTTCACTTGCTACAGCTAAAACGTACTTTAAATCTGCACTACCATCTTCGTCTGGAGGAGTACCGACTGCAATAAATGCCACATCTGAGTCTTTGATAGATTCTTTGAGTGAAGTACTAAAATTCAACCTACCTTTTTGATAGTTTCTGACAACCATGGATTCAAGACCGGGCTCATAAATGGGCATCACCCCTTTTTTTAAGCCTTCTATCTTATTTGCATCTATATCTACACACGTAACATCAATACCAACTTCCGCCAAGCATGTACCTGTAACTAGACCAACATACCCTGTTCCTACAACAGCTATTTTCATTTCAGATTTTTATTTAAAAAATTTACTACAAAGATACCTTTTGTACCTACATAAACGAGATTTTAACCTTAACTCAGTTAAAACAAACCAAGTATTTTTAGATACCATTATAATAGTTTTCATTTGTAAGTCTAAATATGAACCGAATATTACTTCTGATTTGCATTATAATACCTCAATTGGTATTGTCACAATCTGAGGTAAAAACATCCCAAGCCTTTTTATTCGCACCTCACATTGCTTTTCACAAAGTTGGCGGAGACATGAAAGACCGCTTTAATAACTTCAATTCTATAGGAATGAATATGGATTATAAATTCAAAAATAACCTCACTATTGGAGTTGACTATGATTGGTTTTTTGGACGAGCCGTTAAGGATAATGGAATATTTAGTAACATTACTGGAGAGTCAGGACTAATCATTGATCAAAATGGTGATTTCTCTGTAATTAATTTGTTAATCAAAGGAAATTACGCTACTGTGAATTTGGGATACCTAATCAACCTACCCAGAGTACAATCAAACTCAGGTATTCTCATCCAATTAGGCGGTGGTTTTATGCAACATAAAATTGATATTTTTTCTTCACAAATAACAATTCCTCAACTAAATGGAGATTACGAGAAAGGATATGATCGACTTGCATATGGTTTTGCTACGAAACAATTTATAGGATATCAATATCTGGTAAATCATAATCGATATCACTTTAGGGCGGGAATCGAATTTAATCAAGGATACACGAAAGGTCAACGTACCTGGAATTTCAACTCCAATGATTCTGGATTAGACAAACGATTTGATACCACCACAGCATTAAAATTAGGTGTAATTATCCCTATTTACACTAAAAAAGCAGAAGACGAAGAGTTCTTTTACAACTAGTGAAGCATGTATAAAATCTTGTATAATATCACGATTTCATTCATTGCTTCTGCACTCCCTGTTGTAGGTCTCTTTTCCTCAAAAGTCAAACGATTTATTTCCGCAAGAGCCAAAACAAATATCCCCACAAAAGGAAACGTATCGTTTTGGATTCACTGTGCTTCACTAGGAGAATATGAAATGGCTATCCCTTTAATCCATGAATTATTAAAATCGCATTCATTAAATGACATTCTGATTACCTTCTTCAGTCCAAGCGGGTATGAACAAGTAAAAAACGGACCATATGCCTCACGTATGATGTATCTTCCAATAGATACCCCAAAAAATGTAAAACAATTTTACAACAACTACAATCCTAATAAGGCTATTTTCATACGATATGACTTCTGGCACAACTATATTCGATTTGGGATGAAGGAAGGTACGCAATTTTATTTGGTTAATGGACGTTTTCAACCCAACCATTTCATTTTTAAGTTAATTGGGAAAAACTACCTCAATATTATTCGTGATTTTAAATATCTCTTTACCTCAGATAAAGCCAGTTGTGAGTTGCTTAAGAAATTCAATGAAAACACTTTATTTGTTGGGGACACACGTTATGATCGAGTAGCTGACATATCAAAAACAGACAATGAATACCCAGATATCCATCATTTCAAGGGCGAGAGAAAATTGCTCATCGTTGGCTCATCTTGGGAAAAAGAAGAAGCCTTAACAAAAAAATTACTAGATACCAACCCTGGCCTAGCTGTCATTATAGCTCCACACGATATTCAACGTACTGAACAAATCCTCAAAGTCTTTAAATCCCATTCTCCAAGACGCTATACACATGCTGATTTTGATGAAAAAACATCAGTGATAGTTTTAGACACCATTGGTATGCTATCTAGTTTGTATAGCTATGCTGATTTCAGTTTAATTGGTGGAGGATTCCATGGTGCATTACATAACATTATTGAGCCTGCAGTATGGGGCAACCACATCAGTTTTGGGTCAAAAATTCAAAAATTCCCAGAAGCTCATGATGCCATAGAATACGGTTTTGGATTTGCCATAACACACGAAGATCTATGGATAGAGATGATAAACGATCTTATTCAAAACCATCAAAAACTCCTCGAAGTCAAAGAAAAATCAAAAAAATTTGTGGCTAATCAGCAACAAGCTACGCGTAAAATTGCTAAACATATTTTGCATTAAAATCTAAATTGGTTTTAATATACCGAATCACTTTTTAATTGAATATTATTTCAAACTTACCGAAACCACATCTCCTTCTTTGGTCACTTGTGTGATACCGTGTTTGGCTAATCCTTTGAGGGTTTTATCCCATTGCTTGTTGCTAAGTTCAATTCGACTTTTCAAATCACTTATTTCAAGTGTTCCATTCTCAGAAAGAATCGTCTTAACCGCTTGTTCGTTGTCTGTAAGTTTAACAGTGTCCACCTTCTTCTCAGGTCTCATCTGAGGGAAAAATAATACTTCCTGGATACTTGAATTATTGGTTAGTAACATCACTAATCGATCGATTCCAATACCGATACCTGCTGTTGGTGGCATCCCATATTCCAAAGCCGTCAGAAAATCTTCATCAATAAACATGGCTTCATCATCTCCACGTTCCATGAGTTTCACTTGCTCTTCAAAACGTTCGCGTTGATCAATAGGGTCATTCAACTCACTGTAGCAATTGGCAATCTCTTTACCGTTGACTATAAGTTCAAATCGCTCGGTTAAGTTTGGATTGTCGCGGTGTTTTTTAGTCAACGGTGACATGCTAACCGGATAATCCATGATAAATGTGGGTTGAATAAGCAGATGTTCTACCTTCTCCCCAAATATTTCATCAATCAATTTTCCTGAGCCCATATTTTCCTCAACTTCAGCTCCCAACTCTTTAGCAGTTTTGAACAGCTCTTCTTCAGTCATTTGACTGATATCTATCCCCGTATATTTTTCGATAGCACCAAAAATGGTTAATCGCTCAAATGGTTTACCGAAATCAATCGTATGCTCCCCAAAAACTACCTCAGAAGTACCATTTACATCTTGAGCAATCTGCTTAAACATGGCCTCAGTAGTATCCATCATCCATTTGTAGTCTTTGTAGGCAACATAAAGTTCCATTTGACTGAATTCTGGATTATGAGTACGATCCATTCCCTCGTTTCTAAAATCTTTAGCAAATTCGTACACACCCTCAAAACCACCCACAATCAATCGCTTAAGGTATAACTCATTGGCGATTCTTAGATATAGTGGAATATCAAGAGCATTGTGATGAGTAACAAATGGTCTCGCTGCTGCTCCACCAGGAATGGCTTGAAGAATGGGTGTTTCTACTTCCATATACCCTTTTTGGTTTAGGAAGTTACGCATGCTTGATACAGCCTTGGTTCGCTTGATGAAAGTCTCACGAACTTGAGGATTGACAATCAAATCAACATATCTCCTTCTATATCGTTGTTCTGGGTCTGTGAATGCATCATACACCTTTCCATCTACCTCTTTGGGCATGGGAAGGGGGTTTAATGATTTACTCAAAACGGTCAACTCCTTTACGTGAATAGACAATTCTCCTGTTTGAGTCCTAAAAACAAACCCTTTTACTCCGATAATATCGCCGATGTCTAGTATCTTTTTAAAGACATCATTGTACATGGTTTTGTCCTCTTCAGGACAAAGCTCGTCACGATTAAAATAGGCCTGAATAGTCCCCTTTTCATCCTGAAGTTCAGCAAAACTTGCCTTCCCCATAATCCTACGTCGCATCATTCGACCCGCAAATGATATTTGCTGAAATTTATCTGGATTACGATCAAACTCTTTGCTAATTTCAACACTCGAAAAATCCTTTGGATATACATCCGCTGGATAGGGATCGATGCCCAATGACCTTAGCTTGTCAAGTGCTTGTCTTCGTTGAAGTTGTTGTTCGTTTAGCTCCATGGTTTATTAAAGTGAGTACAAATATAATTTTACACTAGTCAGAATTAAGACATTTAAAGAAAATTGGACCAACTAATTCTGAAAGATTGCCGTTTATATCAACATACGAAGTGTATTTTTGTTAATTCATGCGTTGGAAAATTGGAATATTGATTCTACTGTTGAGTTTTGTTGATTTATCTGCTCAACAAAACACCGCAGCAGTTCCAACGAAGAGTTTAGCATTTGAGTTTGTGGCTAATCGTGGGCAGTGGCATCCTCAGATATTATACCGGGCTGAAATACCATATGGTAATTTATACTTGGAGAGCCAAGGATTAACTTATGATTTAATCGACCCCAATGACTATCATCAAATACATCAATGGAAACATGATCACCCAGGCGAACTAAATTCAACAATTCCAAAAAAACAAGCTGTCAAAATGTATTTTATGGGGCTTGAAAATGCTCCACTCACGACTTCTTCTATCGTTCAACCTCACTATTACAACTATTTTTTAAGTAATAACCCCGAAAATTGGGCTTCTAAAATTCATCCTGCAGGTGAAATTAAATACTCAAAAGTATATCCCGATGTTGACTTTAAAATTGATGGTCAAAACCAGTTGAAATATGAATGGATCATTCATCAACCCACGTTAGAGAAAATCAACCAAATCAAATTAAATATTGATGGTGCAGACTCATTGAACATCATCAATGGGCAGCTTAATATTTATACATCCGTTGGAATCCTTCGTGATGAAAAACCTTTTTCTTATCAAATTATTAATGGAAAACAAATTGAGGTGAGCACATCATACCAACTAGATGAGAATATGTTGGGTTATAAAATCTTATCGGAATTTCATCCAGACTATCCACTCATTATTGATCCAAAGCTTATATTCTCTACCTACTCTGGGTCTAAAGGTGATAATTTTGGGTATACTGCTACCTACGATAGTCATGGCAATTTATATGCTGGAGGCATAGTGGACGCATCCGTTTTACCTTATCCTGTTACTGCAGGGACCTATGATACAAGTTATAACAATGGATCTGGATCTCAACCCGCCAATCTTGCTTGTGATATCAGTATTTCTAAATACGATAGTGCTGGCTCTAAACTTTTATGGGCAACATACTTAGGAGGTCGCTTAGATGAATACCCTCACAGCTTGGTTGCAGATAAAAATGACGATCTAATTATATTGGGCACCACTTATTCTACAAAATTTCCTCATAGTATGAATTGTGTAGATTCTACTCACGCTGGCGGAACTGATATAATTGTTTCCAAACTTAGTGAGGATGGAAGAACGCTAATGGGGTCTACTTATATAGGTGGGTCTTCCAATGACGGACTCAATCAAAACTCAAATTTAAAGTATAATTACTCTGATGATTTTAGAGGCGATGTTATCACTGACGACTATGGTAATATATATGTTGCCACCACAACATTGTCAGATGATATTAAGACAAAAAATGCATCACAAGCTAATAAAGATCAAGTATATGATGGCTTAATTTTTGAATTAACTCCAGACCTCAAAACACTAAATTGGCTCACCTACTTCGGAGGTAATGGTTCGGAGGCGTTATACAGCATCAAACTAGATAAATATGACAACATTTATGTTGGGGGAGGTACGACTAGTTCGAATATTCAAACTCCAGACACCGTCATCACACCCAACTTCCAAGGTAAGACAGATGGTCTTATTGCTGTATTTGATAAAAAAAATAAATCTTTAAAAAGAGCAACCTATTGGGGTACTGGGGAATATGACCAAATTTATTTTATTGGTTTAGATGCCTCAAACCGTATCTATGCTACCGGTCAGACTGAAGGTCAAATTAATAAAACTCCTGGCACCTATGGTGAAAATGACAAAGGACAGTTTATAATAAGAATAGACTACAATCTTCAAAACATTGACCTTATAAGCTCATTTGGCAATACCATAAATCAACCTAATTTGGTCCCTAGTGCTTTTTTAGTTGATGTGTGTAATCATATTTATTTTTCTGGTTGGGGGTCATCTGTAGATCCAAACAATCACCCAGGTAGTACAAACAATATGCCTATCTCAGATGATGCACATCAAAAAACAACAGACAATAATGATTTTTACATTATAGTCCTTGGAGAAGATGCTAAAGATTTATTATATGCAACCTATTTTGGGGGAGATGTAACGGGAGATCATGTAGATGGAGGAACTAGTCGGTTTGATAAAAAAGGGGTCATATATCAAAGTGTATGTAGCAGCTGTCCACCATCAACAGATGGTCAAACCACTCAAGTAAGTGACTTCCCTACAACCTCAGGAAGTGCCTTTGAGACTAACCCAAGTGTTCGTTGTAGTAATGCATCATTTAAAATTGACTTACAAATTAAAACAGCAGTCATTGCAGACTTTTTAGCAGATCCAATAATTGGTTGTGCTCCATTGAATGTGTCTTTCACCAATCGAAGTATTTTAGGGGACTCCCTTATTTGGGATTTTGGGGATGGGGAGAAATCAAATCAAATTAACCCAAAACACGAATATCTCAACCCAGGCGAATACACAGTAACCCTGACCGTTATCGATAGCAATACGTGTAATATATCCTCAGTTTATCAGCAAGTCATTGAGGTAGTTGACCAGTCCGATGCCGATTTTTTTGTGGAATTTAGTGGTTGTAATAACCAGCTTTCTATTATCAATAATACTACTCGAGGATATAGTTTCTATTGGTCATTTGGGAACGGAGACACCTCAATTCAAAAAACTCCAAACTACCAATATCCAACTTCAGGAACATACGAAATTGAACTCACCGTAAATAAAGGTTCTCTATGTGAAAGTTCAATTATAAAATCAATCACCATTCTTGACGAAGTAATCCATGAGTTTAAATTATATAATGTCTTTACCCCCAATGGAGACGGCTTGAATGACTGCTTTCAGATGGGTGGAAAGCTCATTGAATGCGAAGAATACAAACTCCAAATTTTTAACCGCTGGGGTGAAAAGGTTTTTGAAACAGATGATCCTGAAGATTGTTGGAATGGTGGAGTCCATAACAATTCCAATTTGTTGCCAGCAGGAACTTACTTTTATTTGGTTTGGCATGGGGAAAATAGCGACCCCATTTCAGGCATTGTTGAACTTATTAAGTAATGAATAATCGTTTTTATTTATCTCCTCTTTTCTATCTTAAATCCTTGATTTTTTTACCAATTATTCTCCATGGACAAGAGACAATTCGATTGGGTAAAAACGCCGATGAACCAACCGTTGTATTGGCCCCCTCGATTAGTTCAAACAAAATAGTTGCTGCGGCTAACATTGACCAATTATTTTACTTGAAAAAGGGGACTGGCAATTTTAAAAATATTAAAGCTAAATCGTCTCTTGGAGTATATGGTGATCCTGTCCTTCACTATTCAAACCATGATTTGTTCTTCGCCCATTTATCGAGGACACCTAATAAAAAATATGGTGATTGGTTTGACCGAATTGTTGTTCAGCTAATTCATAGCTTGGACCCTTGGATAGAAAGCTCTTATTCTGTAGGTTATAACCCACCTAAAATGCAAGATAAACCTTGGTTGAGCTCTGATAACCACTCAAAAAAATTCAAGGGGAATGTTTATGTTACCTGGACCGAATTTGACAAATATGATAGTAAAGATAGCACTGATTTTAGTCGAATTCAATTCTCAAAATATGTGCCTAAATACGATTCCTTTTCGAGGGCAATTACTATATCTGACACCGTTGGTGACTGTAAAGATGGTGACAACACACTTGAAGGAGCAACAACTGCTGTAGGTTTAGATGGCGAAATCTATGCAGTCTGGGCAGGTCATGATAAAATCTGGTTTGATAAGAGTAAAGACGGTGGAGATACTTGGGGAAAGGATCAAGAAATTGCATCTCAAATTAAAGGATGGGATATGGAAATGCCAAATATATTTAGGGCAAATGGGATGCCATTTGTTGTTTGCGATACCACTAGAGAAATTATTTACATCACATGGGCCGATGAAGAAAATGGAAACGCAGATGTTTGGCTGGTATACTCAAAAGATAAAGGAGTTTCGTGGAGCAAAAAAATCTGCATAAGTGAGACTAAAGGACACCAGTATTTCCCCAACATAACTTTGAATCAAGAAGATGGTGACGTTTACATCGCATATTACGATCAGTCTTTGTCTTCTAAAAGCCTATTCTATGATATCTCATTGAGTCGATTCAACATAGAAAATCCAAATCAAAACGAGCTATTCAGAATCACTTCCAAGAGCGTCCCGCTTCCTGGTAAGTACTTTTTTTATGGCGATTATATAGACCTTGATTATCAAGACGATACACTAGTCATTATTTATCCAATATTTAATAATAAAAACTCGGCCATAGAATTATTTGTAAGCCACAGGAAAGAACTAAGGAAAATTAAAGAAGTAATGCCTATTAGTCATTCGTTAATGAGGACTAAGGACTCCATCCAATGGGCAGTAAATATCCAAAAACCATGTACCATTAGCTATAAAATAAATCAGCGAAAAAATCGAAGATTCAAAATTTATACCTTTAAAAAAACATGCTCTTTTGAAGCAATAAATCATGATTTTATATTATATACAGGATCAATTCATAGGTCAACTAAAATCAATTATAAGATTAGAGACATCCAAAATAATCAAGTAATTGATCGCTATAAAGGAAGAATTATAAATATAATCCGCTGATATTAAGTGTTTTATAAAACAAAAACAAAACTATCTAAACGTAGTTATGACTTAAGATTTCAAGACTATAATTCTTTGAGTTTTACCACAAAACGACTTAATTTGCAATCCATTTTTTAAAGACGAGATACATGTCAAATAAATATAACAACGAAGAACAGAGTGTACTACAAAAAATACAAAATCAAACAGGATGCTTACTCCTTGTAATTGGTATTGCCATGATAGCATTCGTACTTACTGATTTGGTTAGTTCCGGATCAAGTATTTTTAGTTCTGACGAAAATTCAGTTGGTGAAGTAGCAGGTAAACCTCTAAGCTATGATGAGTTTAACCGAACTTTTGAAGGTTTAAAATCTCAGCTTATTCAAAATAATCCAGGAATTGCCTTTGATGAGAATATGTCTAAGCAATACAGAGAACAAGCTTGGAACATGATTATCGAATCTCGTGTAGTTGAGCCTGAATATGAAAAACTTGCACTAACAGTTAGTCCGGCTGAATTAAAAGATTTGACGATTGGAGACAATACACACCCCCAAATTCAACGATCGTTTAGAGATCCTGAAACAAATCAATTTGACAAACAACGACTAATTCGATTCCTCAAAGAAGACATCAATGCAAACCCTGAAGCTCTGCAAAGCTGGAACAGCTTTCAACAACAATTTACAGCTGGACTTATTGCTCAAAAGTATAATCAACTAATCATTAGCTCGGTTTACACCACTGATTTAGAAGCTGTTAATTCTGGCAGGGATAATAACCAAACCAAGAATGCAACTATTGTTAGTCTTCCCTACAATGAATTTGAAGATTCAACTTTAATGGTAAGCGACAGTGAAATTCTTACCTACATTAAAGCACACCCAGCTAAGTATAAAGAGGACGCTAACAGAGATATAGAATTTATCCGTTTAAATGTAACTCCCTCAAGAGAGGATTCTATGGATATGATGTATCAATCAAAAGAAATCGCTCAGAAATTTTCAGAAGCTAATGATGATTCTGCATTTGTAAGTATCATGAATAGCGAAACACCTTTTAATAAAAGCTATCAAATAAGAGGTTCATTTCCAGCATCTGTAGATGATGCTCTTTTTTCTGCAAGCATCGGAGATGTCATTGGACCAAATCAAGAAAATGGAGTTTATAGCGTATACAAAATAACAGACACTGGTTTGGATAGTCTACCATCTATAAGAGGAAGTCATATTCTTATCAATGTTGCAGGTACAGATACCGCAAAAGCTGAAAGAGATGCTCGTGAACTTATTGCCCAGATAAAATCCGGAGCTACCACATTTGAGGCAGAAGCCAACAATAAAAATTATGATGCCTCAAGAGGTAAAGGAGGTGATATGGGCTGGGTCAGAAAAGACACAAGGTCTTATCCTAGACGATTGATTAATCGTTTATTTACTTCTCCTCAGAATCAATATTTTGTAACACGCTCAAAAAAAGGCGTACATATTGGAAAGACAACATCTAAAATCAGTAGAAAAACCATACAAGTAGCTGTTGTTGATCAAAAAATATTCCCTAGCACCAAAACAGATGGGGAATACTACAAAATGGCAGGGGAATTCCTTTCTAAGATCAATGGAGACAAATCGTTTGAGGAAGTTGCTGAAGAACTTGGTTTAACCAAACGTGTTGCAAATAAGATCAATGAGAATACATTAGCTATACCTGGGATTAGCAATCCTAACCCCATTGCAAAATGGCTCTTCAATAATTCTACTAAAGAAGGAGATATATCAAGCATCATTGATATAAACGGCAGCTATTTTGTAGCTAGAGTCACCCATGTCAAGCCTGACGGTTTAGTTGATATAGAAGAAGTTCGTACCATAATTGATGAAATTCTGCTAAATGAAAAGAAATCAGATAAGTTGTTTTCAAAACTTGACGTTGCACTTAATAATTCAAATACCCCGGAAGAATTAGCTGAAAAATTAGAAACCAATCCGGTATCTATCCCTGCCGCATCATTCTCTAGCTCAAGTATTCCCTATATAGGAAGTGATCAAATAATTACTGGAACTATTTTTGGGCTTCCAGTCGTCACGAAATCTGAAATCATCCGAGGAGAAAGAGCATTAGCAGTAGTCTACCTAAACAATGACAACGAATACGAAGCATCAGATGTGGAAGTTCTTAAGTTACAAAATACAGACCAATCAAAACAAGATTTTCAACAGAAAGTAAGACAAACAATCATTGAAAACGCAGATGTTGTTGATTTAAGATATCGTTTTTACAATTAACTTGACAAAGACATACCATAATATTTCATATTCAAAGGTGGGGAAAGGTCCTCACCTTTGTTTTTTACATGGTTTTTGTGAAGACTCAACAATTTGGGAAAGCACAATAAGTCATTTATCAAAAACACATACGTGTATCAGCATTGATTTGCCTGGTTTTGGTAAGAGTAAGAAGTTAGCATTTCAGTCCATTCCTGAAATTACAGATGCTGTATTTCAGATATTAAGGCACGAAAAAATTGAAAGCCCTATCATTTTTGGACACTCACTAGGAGGGTATATTGCCTGCGAATACGCATCGAACCATCCCCAGGGCATTTCTGGTTTAGGACTAATTCACTCGACCAGTATGGCCGATAATAAATTAAAAAAAGAGAATCGTAATAAAGCTGTAAATTTTATCAAAAGACATGGTACTTCTGATTTTTTTCAATTATTTATAAAAAATCTAGTTGCTAAAAGCAACCAACTTTTAATTAATGATAAGTTGATTAAAGTAATTCAAAATACCCCTACAAAAAGTGTAATCAATGGTATGAATGCTATGATGAATCGATCTGATCGCAGATATTTATTGTCTCAGCTAGATTGTCCGATATTATTTATTTTGGGCGATAAAGATGAACATTATCCAAAAAATGAAATCTTTAATCAGGCATCAGAATGCAAACTTGCACAAGTAAATATCATTAAGAATAGTGGTCACTTATCCATGATAGAAAATCAAAAAGCTTTTCTGAGTGCAGCTCAAAATTTTTTATGGTTTTGTGATAACATGAAGGAAACCATCAGCAATTAAATTTATATATACACTATTTTCACAACTAATTTGTTATAGATTTAAATGATAAAACCAATAACTATTTATTTTACGTGCTTTTTTACTCTATGCATGCTACTCTGCAATGCTCAACAAGGAAGTAAGATATTAATTCAAGCAAACAAGGCATCATTAGATCGAGATTACAAAAAGGCTTTCAATCTATATACTGATTATATTCAAATTAACACAAATGATTTTAGGGGTTATTTCAATAGAGGAACATCTGCTTACAATGCAAAAAATTATTCCTCCGCTATCCAAGATTTCACAAAAACACTCCAGCTCAATCCCATATTTATGGAAGCCTACTATTTCAGGGGACAATCTTTCTACCATTCAAAAAAATATAAGGCTGCGATTTCAGACTATTCTTATGGTCTATCAAAAAAACCTAACAATAGCTCTTTTCTCAAGTTAAGAGCAGATGCTTATGCTGCAAGCGGTCAAAAAGACTCTGCACTAATTGACTTAAACAATGCCATTGCAACTGATAAATTATCAGGGGATCTCTACAAAAGAAGAGCAGAACTTAAAATTAAATTAAATGATATCGAAGGTAGTCTTAAAGATTACAATGCTGTTGAAAAACTAATTCCATCCTATAAAATGGTGCACTACATCAAAGGGAAATTATATATTCAAATTAAAGAAATTGACTTTGCATGTGAAGAATTTGAAAAAGCATTAAAACACAAAGTTGTGGTTGCAGATCAATTGAATGAGGAATATTGTAGTTCACACTAATTGATAATATTATACGAATCCATTACCTTTGAATGACATGATAAATCTTCGATTTTCTAGATTACCAAAGCACCGAAAATTTAAATACACGCCTGTTTATTACGATGAACAGAAGGAAGAATTGCATGCGAGGGTTCAAGATGTCAAGAGAGAAATGGGTGAGATCAAAACCGATGAGAATAGTGCTAAAGAAAATATTCGAAGACTCTATAAAGCAAAACAGAATTCACAACGCTATGGTTCCTTCTCACAAAAAAACTATATGCTCCGATTAGGGGCAATAATCTTGGTTCTTATGGCCATTTTTTATAAACTTATAAATTCTGATGTTCTAGAATTTATCATAAAAGGTTTCAGTAAATAATATTTTTTAATGGCTGGCATTATTCAACTTTTACCCGATAGAACTGCCAATCAGATTGCTGCTGGTGAAGTCGTACAAAGACCTGCATCTGTAGTAAAAGAGTTGCTCGAGAATGCAATAGATGCACGAGCAACTGTTATTAAATTATACATTAAAAATGGTGGCTGCACCCTAATTCAGGTGGATGACAATGGCACAGGCATGAATACATTTGATGCTCGCATGTGTTGGGAAAGACATGCCACTTCAAAAATCACAAAAGCTGATGATCTTTATAACTTAAATACCCTTGGCTTTCGTGGAGAAGCTTTAGCAAGTATTGCCTCAGTAAGTGAGGTAGAAATGAAAACTAAATGTGCTCAAGAAGATACAGGGACGCGAATAATTATTGAAGCAGGAAATTTCATTAATCAAGAAAATACTGCTGCTACCCAAGGTACATCGATTGCAGTGAAAAACTTATTTTACAATATCCCAGCTCGTAAAAATTTCCTCAAGAGCATTTCTGTTGAAACCAAGCATACCTTTGAAGAATTTCAACGAATCGCACTATCCTATCCGGGGATCACTTTTGAATATTACAATCAAGGAAAGAATCAATCGAAGCTTGAAAGTGGAAATTTAGAAAAGCGCATCCATGATTTATTTAATCTTAAGGAGGATGAACTAATCACAACAAATGAAGATACGGATATTGTTGAAATCAAGGGGTTTATTGGAACACCTAAAATTTCTAAAAGAACTCGTGGTAATCAATATTTATTTGCTAATGGGAGATTCATTAAGGATCCATACTTGAACCATGCAATAATTTCTGGCTACAGTAATCTATTAGAGGAAAAAAAGCATCCTTTTTATATCTTGTTCCTAAAAGTTGATCCAAAGAAAATTGACGTCAATATACACCCAACTAAACATGAAGTGAAATTTGAAGACGGGCAACATGTATACACGCTCTTGCAGTCTGTTATTAAAAAAACATTGGGTACTCACTACGTGCTACCTACAGACAAACAGCTCCTCAATGCTATTGAAACTTACCCGTCACTAAATATTAATGATCGATTTGCTACTGTTCATAGTCCTAATGTGGATACAAGCTTTAATCCGTTTGGCCACAAAAAGCCCAAAACACCTACAAATTGGGAAAAATTAGACGCAATACTCAATACGCCAATTAATTCTCCAAAACAAAAAACTTTTTTCACTCAACCAGAAAAAGAAACTGAAAATACAGAAAATAATTTTGATATTTTTCAAATTCAAGACACCTACTTGGTTGCAAAAATTAATGGAAAGCTGAGCCTCATCAATCAACATCGTGCACATAGGCAAGTCTTGTATGAAAGATATTCTTCTGAGCAAGCCGTATCTTCTCAACAACTACTTTTTCCAAGAACTTTGGAACTAAGCAAATCAGATTTTGCTCTGTACCTCGAAATGCAACAAGACATCAATGCCCTGGGGTTTGATATTAGCGAATTTGGTCAATCAACCATAATTATAAATGGTTTGCCAAGTGAATTAAGTAAAGCGGATGGTTCATCGGTTATTATTCAAATCATCGATGATTTTAAGACGAACTTTCAAGACTTAAAGATTGTAAAAAAAGACGCACTGAGACAAGCAGCTGCTAAAAATGCTGCCATTAAGACAGGTGAGAAGCTCAATCCGACTGAGATGCAAGCATTAACAAACGATCTGCTAGCTTGTAAACAAAAAACCATTGATCAATCTGGCAAACCTATTATGGTGAAGCTAACAAAACAGAGTTTGGAACGTTTTTTTCAATAGATAGACTATCATGCAATTTAATAGCAACCGTTTTGGTATTCCTGAGGTAACAAGAAATATTATTGCCATCAATGTTTTACTTTTTGTTGCGACCATTTATAGTGGCGATACCATGTACGAGTACTTGGCTCTTTTTAATTACAAGAGTAACTATTTTCACGGTTGGCAAATGATTACACATATGTTTATGCATGGAAGTTTTACTCACTTACTTTTCAATATGTTTGGACTATACATGTTTGGTAGTCGATTAGAGCAAATGTGGGGAGCTAAACGATTCATTAACTTCTACTTAATAACTGGACTTGGAGCTGCACTATTACATACTTTGGTTCAAGATTATGAAATTACGCAAGGTTTGATAAGTGTCAACCAACCTACAGTAGGAGCGTCCGGAGCGTTGTTTGGGATTCTCGTAGCATTTGCAATTTACTGGCCAAACACACAGTTATTCCTGATGTTCATACCCGTTCCCATCAAAGCAAAGTGGGCCGTAATAGGGTATGCTGCATTTGAATTATTCGCAGGCATTAGTGGTTTCCAAGCAGGTGTTGCTCATTTTGCACACCTTGGGGGTGCACTATTCGGGTTTATTCTTGTTCAATATTGGAATAAAAATAATCGCAATTCGTTTTACTAATCGCAATGACTACTTGGGAAAAGATACAACACGAATTTCATAAGGGTAATTCTGCTATTCGCCAAATTATTATGGTTAACTTGGCAGCTTTTATCCTCACGATATTTGTTGGAGTAATTGCTAAACTATCTGGTTTCTCTCCTGAAGACTTGCTTGAATATTTCTATATACCAAGCAATATAGGCAAGCTAATTATACGCCCATGGTCTATCATTACAAACATTTTCTTTCACGCAGGATTTTGGCATCTTTTGGGCAATATGATTTTACTCTATTTTATCGGTAGAATTCTAGAAGAATTCATGGACTTCAAAAAAGTCTGGAAAATCTTCCTGTATGGTGGCATTTCCGGAGCTATGTTATTTGTGTTGAGTTATAACATATTCCCAATATTTAGTGAGGTTGTTGGCTACAAAAAATTATTAGGAGCATCGGGTGGAGTTACTGCAATTCTAGTTGCTACGGGCACTTTTTTACCTAGATATCAGGTAAGGCCCTTTGGCTTATTCAATATTGAACTAAGATGGGTGGCTCTTTTTTTTGTATTCCGAGATTTATACATGTTTCCTGTAAGTGATAATACGGGTGGATTATTTGCACACATGGGCGGGGCTCTTTTTGGTCTAATTTACATACTCAACTTGCAAGGTAGAATTACAAAACCAACTCGAAATCCCAATCAAAAACCATTTTTTTGGAATAAACAAAAAGATGAACGGACCATGGTAACAATCAATGTAAACAAAAAACAAAAACCAAATCAAGAAGAAGTTGATGCCATACTTGATAAAATATCTCAAAGTGGGTATGACAGTCTGAGTAAGCATGAAAAAGATATCCTGTTTAAGGCCAGCGAGTGAAAAAGTTACTAAAAACATTCCTCAATTTAATCAATGCTGTAGCAGTAATTGGTCTTGCTTTGTCTTATTCATCACCCTTTGTTAACCCACAAGACTTTTGGATAATTTCTTTTTTTGGACTAACCTATACTTTTTGGTTAGGAATTAATATCGTATTACTTCTAATTTGGGTTTTATCACTAAAAAAAAGAGGAATATACAATGCCATAATTCTAATTTTCGGATTTCAATTTATTGCTCGAAATATTCAATTCAACACCAATGAAAACTCGTCTTTAGGCATTAAGATATGTAGCTTCAATACATATGTGCAACAGATTTACAACGGAGGTAATACGTCCAAAGCAATTGACCAATATTTAACCAATCAAAAATATGATGTTGCTCTTCTTGTTGAATGGCTTAATAAAAAAGGGAACATTAATAAGATAGCATTCCCTCACCAGCAATTTATTAATACCCAAGAAAGTAATCAAAAAAGAGAATATGGCTTAAAGTTAGTTTCAAAACATCCCATTTTAAATTGGGAACGAATCAAATATGATCATAGTACAAACAACCTTGCGGTGTTATTTGATATTGATATTGAAGGTCAAATTATTCGGTTTGTAGGGGTACATCTTCAGTCCAATAGCATATCCCCAAAAGACTACCAAACCCTAATGCACAGTGATTTAAATAAACAGTATAAAACCTATGCCTTAGCATTTATTCATCAACTAAAGAAACAATCCCAACTCCGGTCTATCCAAACTCAGACTATTCTTGAGGCCATTGAAGATAGCCCTTATCCCGTAATTGTATTGGGAGATTTTAATGATACGCCACAAAGCTTTACCTACCAACAATTAAAAGAAGGCAGAAAAGATGCCTTTGTTGAAAAAGGGTCTGGATGGGGAGCTACCTACCTAAAACCCCTTCCATTTTTAAGAATAGATTATATTTTTTATGATAAAGAGCTTGTCTGTTCGGATTACCAATCCTCAACGTCCATCAAAAGCGATCATAGTTTGATTGAAGCTAGTTTTAAAATTTCTAAATAGTGCACCCATGGAATTCATTGATAAAAAATTAAGCCAGTATGCTGAACAACATACTAC
>CAJWLP010000029.1 GCA_913043145.1 uncultured Bacteroidota bacterium | reverse complement strand
ATTCCCTGTAATTTAAGGGCCTTTAGATTGTTTCTTAAACAAAAATTTACGTTATATTAGCCCTGTTTAACATTCAAATAACACCTAGATGAAACGCAGAGCAAATCTTTTCGCCCTTGCCATCGCTACGTTCTTTTCATTTTCTGCCATCGCGCAAAATGTGACTGGAGTTGTTTCTGATGCCGCAACGGGGGAGCCTATCCCTTCCGTGTCAGTGAAGGAAAAAGGCACAAATAATGCCGCAATCACCAATTTTGATGGAAAGTACTCTATCAAGGCTGGAAAGAATGCCGTATTAGTATTCTCTTCAATGGGCTATGCCTCAGAGGAAAGTACAGTAAGTGGAAATTCACTAAATGTCTCTTTAAGTATCTCTTCCGATAAACTGGATGAAGTAGTTGTAACAGCATTTGGTATTTCTAGAGACAAAAAGTCCATTGGTTACGCCGTCCAAGAAGTTGGAGGGGCTGAAGTATCCAAAGTAAAGGACGTTAACTTCATGAGTTCACTTTCTGGTAAAGTTGCCGGTGTGAATATCAAGCAGTCAGGTACCATGGGAGGTTCGGCCAACGTAGTAATACGAGGTTACAAGTCTCTTACAGGTAATAACCAGGCTTTATTCGTAGTTGATGGTATACCCATCTCAAACCAAATTACAAACACGAGTGATCAGACAACTGGTCGCGGAGGTTATGACTATGGTAATGCGGCTATGGATATCAACCCTGAAGATATAGATAAGGTATCTGTATTGAAAGGAGCGGCAGCGACAGCACTTTACGGTGCAAGAGCTGCGAATGGAGTTATCTTAATAACTACGAAAAAAGGTTCAGCAAAAAAGGGTCTTGGTATTTCTATCAGCTCTGGATATAACGTTGGAACTTTTAATCCTTCTACTTTTGTAAGATATCAGAATGAATACGGCCAAGGTTATGGTCCTTATTACGGTCCTGATACTATTAACGGGGTATGGACTGAAGCTAAGATGACTGCTTTTGACGTAGATGGTGACGGAGTTGATGACATTTGTGACCCAACTGGAGATGATGCATCATACGGAATGAGATACAATCCAGACCTTCAAAAGTATGGTTGGAACTCTTTATTCCCTGAATTATCAACTTACCAACAAACACAAGCACACGTTGCTGGTGCAAATGATCCAAGAACTTTCTGGGAGACTGCAATTACAACTAATAATTCAGTTGCTGTAGACGGAGGAAGTGAGAATGGTACATTTAGAGTAAGCGCTACTCAGTTCAGAACAACTGGGATTTCGCCAAACTCTTCATTAAAGAGAAATAACTTCTCATTCAGTGGAAGTCAAAATTTGAGTGATCGTTTAACGGTCTCTACTACGGCTAGCTACATACAGCAAGGTGCTGAGGGTAGAATGGGAACGGGTTATGACAATAAAAACCCAAACCAATCTTTCCGTCAGTGGTATGATGTAGGAGTTGATATCCAAGAGCAAAGGGCTGCTTATGAAACAACAGGTAAAAACCTTTCTTGGAATGCCTACGGTTATGGTGCTGCTAGACCTCTAGCACCTCACTACTTTGACAATCCATATTTCAGTCATTATGAAAATTATTCAAGTGATTCTCGTGATCGTATCATGGGTAATATCATGACGAACTATAAGATTAATGATTGGTTAGACTTCATGGGTCGTGCTTCTGTTGATACATATGCTTCTCTTGAAGAAGAGCGTATTGCTGTAGGTGGAGTAGATCCAGCAAGATACATTAGAAGAAACCGTTCCGTTTCAGAAACTAATATTGACCTAGTCTTAACGGCTAACAAGAATTTTGGAGACTTTTCTTTTAATGGAAACTTAGGATCGAATATTCGAAGAAATGAAGTTTCAAACATTACCGCATCTACTAACGGTGGACTTGTTGTGCCGGGTGTTTATGCCTTAAGTAATTCTTCTAATGCTCCTGAGGCTCCATCTGAGAGCGCTTATAACATTGGTGTAAATGGACTCTTTGCAAGAGCATCTTTAGGATACAAGGATTATTTATATGTTGATGTTACAGGACGTCAAGACGTTTCTTCAACTCTTCCAAGTGATAATAATTCTTTCTTCTATCCTTCAGCTACTGTTTCTCTTGTATTCTCAGAGCTTATGGATGTAGATGCTATTAACTTCGGTAAGTTTAGAGCAAACTATGCTCAGGTAGGTGCTGATGCTCCTGCTCAAGCCTTAGCGAATGCATATAATATGGGTACTCCTTTTGGAAGTGCAAATCTCGCATCGGCTCCAAATACGGATGCAAATGCAGGCTTGATTCCAGAGAGTACGAATTCTACAGAGATCGGATTAGAGATGATGTTATTTGATAACCGTTTTGGTTTTGATCTTTCATACTACAACCAGGTTTCAGAGAATCAAATTATGCCTGCGAGAGTTTCTTCTTCTACAGGTTCTATCTTCAAGTATGTTAATGCTGGTGTGATTCAAAACCAAGGTATTGAAGCTTCAATTAATTTCACTCCAGTTCGTACCAAGGACTTTGAGTGGAATATAAATGCTAACTATACTCGAAATAGAAACGAAGTAGTTTCTTTATTTGAGGGAGCTGAGAATCTTCAGCTTGCAGGAGTTCAAGGTGGTATCACTATCGAAGCTCGACCTGGAGAAGCATACGGAGCAATTTATGGAATAGCTCACGAGAGAGATGCTGACGGTCGTCCGATTGTTTATGACAACGTTCTTTATTCTAGAGGCCGTGGAGGCGGAGTTAGATACCTAAGAGGTGAAAAAGCTGTTTTAGGAAATATTAACCCAGACTGGTTTGGTGGTTTGAATAACTCATTCCGTTACAAAAACTGGACTGCAAGTGCTCTTATCGATGTGTCTTGGGGTGGAGACTTCTTCTCTTTAGATACATATTATGGCTATGCAACCGGTATTTACGACCTAACTGCTGGACTTAATGATGCAGGAAACCCTATTCGTAACTCTGTTTACGATGCAGACTACCAAGTTCACGGTGGTGGAGGTGCTGGTGGATTAAGATTCACTGGAGTTTCTTACTGGGACGGATCGGTGGATGCTGACGGTAACAATGACTACTCAGGCAATACGGTAGACGTGGATGCCAATGGAGACCCTCTTTATGGTGACATGAGTTTCTACAGTAATGTTCTTGGATATTCAAGAGGTGTTGCTGAATACCACGTTTGGGACGCATCTTATGTGAAGCTTCGTGAAGTTGCTCTACAGTACAGTGTTCCTGCTGATCTTTTAGGACAAACTGGTATTAAAGGATTAGATATCTCATTGGTTGGCCGAAACTTGGCTATCCTTTGGAAAGCAAATCCATATTCTGATCCCGAGGCAGGTTTATCTGCTGGAAATGTTCAGGGTAATCAATCAGGTGCTTACCCTGCAGTTCGTGAGGTTGGCGTAAAAGTTAATTTGAAATTTTAATAATAAAGAAGCATGAAAAAATTATTTACTGCAGCAAGTGCTGCTCTGCTTATTGCCTCTTGTACTAGTGACCTACCGAGCTTGAATGAAAATGGAAAAGCTCCCGTCCAAGTGCCTGCAGGAACTCTCATTGCGAACGCGACCGTAGACCTTTCGGACTACTTGGCAAGTATCAATGTTAATGAGAACAACTTTACGTTGTGGGCTCAACACTGGACTCAAACTACTTACACAGATGAGTCTAACTATAACTATAATCAACGTGATGTCAACGGTAATACTTTTGATGCACTTTATGCAAATGTTCTTAGAGATTTGAATGATGCTAAAGGAATAATTAGTGCAGATGATGCATTACCTGCAGCGGAAAAAGCAAATCAATTGGCCATTTGCGATTTACTTCAAGTATATACTTATCATGTTTTGGTAGACATTCATAACGATGTTCCTTATTCTGAGGCGCTGACTGATGATGTTACTCCCAAATATGATGACGCCGCGGAAATCTATACAGATTTGATTGCTAGAATACTTACTGCTCACGGAACTTTGTCTGGTGACAATGGCCTTGGTGCTTATGATCTAGTTTATGGTGGTGATTCTGATGCTTGGAAGAAATTTGCTGCATCGTTAGCTCTCAAGCTTGCTGTTCGCACAGCAGATTATGATGCTGCTGGAGCCAAAACAGTTGGTGAAGCGGCACTAGCCGCTGGAGTATTTACTTCAAGTGCTGACAATGCATCTCTTGCTTACACTGCTTCGCCTCCTCATACAAATCCTTTGTGGGATGATTTGGTCCAGTCTGGGCGTACAGATTTCTGTGCCTCAAATACAATGGCTGGAGTTATGAATGCTCATAATGATCCTCGTCGTGCGGTGTACTTCCGAAATTTAGATTCTCTAGGTGATTTAACTGGAGGTGTTTATGGTCAGAATTCTGCCTATAACTCGCACTCTCAGCCTGGTGATGCTCTAGAAGATCCTACTCTTGCTGCTCATTTCATGAGCTTTGGTGAGGTTAGTTTCCTAACTGCTGATGCTGCTAATCGCGGATGGAATGTTCAAGCGGGTACAGCTGCCGAGCATTATGAGAATGGTATTCGTGCTTCTATGGCTCAATGGGGTGTTTCTACTACTGATGCTGACACATATATGGCTCAGACAACAGTCGCTTGGGATGCTACTAACGCTAATGAACTGCTTGGAACTCAGAAATGGTTATCAATGTACATGCGCGGTAATGAAGCTTACAATACTGTGCGTCAATATGATTACCCTGCAATGAATATAGCAGATGTTGCGAACCGGCTTCCACCTAACCGTATGAGTTATGGAGTTGATGAGTATTCTTTGAATACTACAAACGTTTCAGCGGCTAACGGCGGTAGTGACGATGATACTGATAAAGTATTCTGGGATGTTAACTGATTAATGTTAACGATGAACAGATTTGTTCAGTGAAAAAATAACCGCTCTGGAGACAGAGCGGTTTTTTTTTGATCATTTTTTCAAAGAGTTAATCGGTAAAATTCTAAACCTATATAATAGTTTTTATTGAGTTTAGATTCTATTTGGCTCGTTCTTTGTAAGTGCCGTCTGCGGTATTCACCACAATCTTCTCTCCAATATTTATAAATAACGGAACTCTAATTTCGCTTCCTGTTTCAAGTGTAGCAAGTTTAAATGCATTGGTGGCCGTATTCCCTTTAACACCAGGTTCGGTATACTTTATTTCTAAAGTGACAGTCGTAGGAAGCTCTACTCGCAATGCTTTATCCTCGTCGGCATGAAATAAAACCATGCATTCCATTCCATCTTTTAAGAAATCGGGTGCATTTATTACTTCTTTTGGCATTTCTACTTGCTCATAGGTTTTTACATTCATAAAATGGTAGCCATTCGGATCGTTATAAAGAAATTGATATGTACGATACTCAATACTTATATCATCCAGCTTTGCCCCACTGGGGAAGGTATGTTCTAAAATACGTCCGTCATTGAGATTGCGCAGTTTTGTTCTAACAAATGCAGCTCCTTTTCCTGGTTTAACGTGTAGAAACTCTACAATTTGATATGGAGCGTGGTTGAAATGGATGCAAAGCCCATTTTTAATGTCCGAGGTCGAAGCCATATAAGAATCTGGTGTTAAGGGTAATAATGTTTTTACTAAGGTACGACGGACTTCCCTGTGGGTAGAAAATATGAATTGCAGTCGTATAATTCTTCATTGACATGATTTGATGCAATTATCACAATACGGTCCTCGAAATATGATGTTGGGGATGTATTGGCAGTTAGAGTCTTTTGATACCATTCGATACCTTTCGTATCGAGATGACTACAGGGTTCATCTAATAATAATAGGGGTGCCTCACTAAAAATTGATAATGCTAATTTTACTCTTTGCTTCATCCCACTGGAAAAAGAGGAAAGTGGTACATCGAATTCTCTAGTGCTTAAACCGATATCGCTTATTGAATTCCCATTTCTGAATGGCTTTAATAAATTATGATATTTAAAATGTTCTTTGACCGTAAACTTATCAAATAATTTAAGGTGTGGACTACAATAGCTTGCTAAGAGAGGTAATTTTTCCGGAGATTTATTCGAGATTAAAATTTTTCCTGAAGAAGGGGTTAATTGCCCAGCAAGTAACTTTAAAAAAGTACTTTTTCCAGAACCGTTTGTGCCTAAAATTCCAATTTTTTCATTTGCTCCCCATTTTATATTCCACTCAGGTATTATTGTATTGGAACCAAAAACCTTACTTAAGTTAATTAGCTCTAAACTCATTCTTAGAGATTTTTTACAATTCCGCGATCTGAGGCTCTTAAAAACTTTAAAATATCTGCTATTTCCGGGCTTTCATTTACCTCAATTTCAATTTGACTAATTGCTTGAGTTGTATTTAATCGACTTTGATATACAAGTCTATAGGCATGATGAATTTCCTCTATCCTAGAATTTTTGTGCCCCCGCCTTCTCAGACCAAGCACATTAACTCCTTCATAAGATAGTGGTTCACGCGCTACAGTGATAAATGGCGGAACATCTTTTCTCACCAAAGATCCACCTCCTACCATTACATGAGGGCCAACCTTGACAAATTGATGAACTGCAGATAGCCCGCCAATGATAGTCCAATCTCCAATTTCAACGTGTCCTGCAAGAGCCACGTTATTTACAAGAATCACGTGATCATTTAAAATGCAGTCATGGGCAATATGCACATTAGCCATAATCAGGCAATCTCGTCCTAAAATAGTTTTGCCAAATGCTTTTGTTCCGCGATTAATTGTTGCACATTCTCGAACGGTGGTATTATCTCCAATGATTACCTGACTATATTCCCCTTCAAACTTTAGATCTTGAGGTATACCAGCAATGACAGCACCTTGAAATACTCTACAGTTTTTCCCTAATCGAGAACCAGAAAGTATACATGCATGGCTATAAATTACCGACCCTTCTCCAATTTCAACATCAGCCTCGATAACGGCAAATGGTTCTACAGTTACATTTCCTGCTATTTTAGCTTCAGGATGAATAGATGCCAAGTCTGAAATCACAATAATTATTTTTCTTTTGTTATTAAAGCTGTAAAGAATCCCTCAGATACCAGTTGATTTCCAACAAATGCTTTTCCTTTCATTTGCACAATTCCCCTGCGTATCGGTGCTGTGAGTTCAAGATGAAAAATCAAAGTATCTCCAGGGTTCACTTTTGCCTTAAATTTCACCTCGTCCATCTTTAAAAAATATGTGAGATAATTTTCTGGATCATCTACTGTACTTAAAGCAAGAATACCTCCTACTTGTGCCATTGCTTCTAACTGAAGTACTCCTGGCATAACTGGGGACCCTGGGAAATGACCTTGGAAAAAGGGTTCATTCATCGTAACTGCTTTAACTCCAACGATATCCGTCTCGGATAATTCAATAATTTTATCCACGAGCAAGAAAGGTGGACGGTGAGGGATTATGGACATGATTTTACTGACATCCATAATGATTTCTGAATCAGGACTGTATGAGGGTATCTTTTTTGTTTTAATAGCTTCTTCCATGATTTTTTTTGCTAATAAGGTGTTTATTTTATGTCCGGGTTTAAATGTACGAATCTCGGCCAATACAGGCTGACCTATGAGTGAAATATCTCCAATTAAATCCAGAAGTTTATGAGTTGCAGGTTCATTATTAGATCTGTATGGAGTTAGTGGTAGTTCTCCAGTATCTTTTCTTCGCTTAAGGGGAAGACCTATGAATTTTTCTAGAGCCTTCCATTCCTTTTGACTTGGCACTTCATCAATAACAATTACGCCTGCCCCAGGGTCAGCTCCTTTTAGTAGCCCTTTATCTATAAGTGGTGTAAGATGGGTAGATAGCGTAAAAGTCCTTGCGTACGCAACTTTAGACTCAAAATCATCACTAAATGAAAACTGAGCTTTTGTCGATCCAATGGCTTCTTCTTTATGACTTAATTCTACATGGAATTCAATTCTATCCGATGGAATTGCTTCAGCCCAAGCTCCTGTTAACTCATCCTCTACCCGAATTTTATTTTTAAGCCTTAGACCAAATGCTAAATTTTTTGCAGGAGCCACACCTGCAGATTTTATTGCTTTTACCCATGGAAGGGAACTACCATCTAGAATAGGTATTTCACTATTGTCTAGTTCAATCCGGGCATCATAAATAGATAATCCGTAAAGAGCAGCTAGCAAGTGCTCAGCAGTATGAACGATAGTACTATTCTGGGATAGAGTAGTTCTTCTTTGAGTATCGGTAACACAATACGGATTCACTTTCAAAATTTCAGAATTTTCTTGGTCGATTCGATGAATTGTATAACCTTGATTAGGCTCTCCTGGATATACTCGAACTTTCGTTTCAACCCCAGTATGGATTCCTTTTCCCGATAATTCAAATGGTTTAAGTAACCTGTAATTTTTCACTTACTTTTCATATTATAATTTGCGAAATTGCGTCGCCATATTGATGCTTCAACTGCGGGGCTACCAATTATTGTTTTTCCTTTTTCAACACTCTTGTGAACGCCACTTTGAGCACCAATTCGGACAAAATCTCCAATTTTAATATGACCAACAATTCCCACTTGTCCTCCAATTTGAACATGATTTCCAATTTCTGTAGACCCAGCAATCCCTACTTGCCCTGCAAGAACACATCCGTTTCCAATTTGAACATTATGTCCAATTTGACATAGATTATCAAGTTTAGTCCCTTGTCCAATCGATGTAGCTCCAACAACAGCGCGGTCAACGCAAGAATTTGCACCAATTTCAACATCTTCGTGTAAGATCACATGACCTATATGGGGAATCTTTTGAAGGGTTTCCTCTGAATTTTCGGGTAATGCAAACCCAAACCCATCGGCACCAATGACTGCGCCTGAATGAATAATACAATTTTTCTCAATTATCGAATTGGGATAGATTGTGACATTTGGATGAATTACTACATTTTCTCCAATTAATACATTCTCTCCTATGACAACATTTTTCGCAATTTTTGCGGATTTATGAACGTTAGAACTTTTGGATATTTCTTGGTTTGACCAGGTAATTCGAGATCCCAACTCTGAAAGTAATTTACCCCATGCTTGGTATGGGTTCCTAACTCTTAGGCAAATTGAATTTGAGTCATCCGGGCATATTTGTTTTTCATTTATTATTACAACCGATGCTTTGGTGTCTTTTAGTCGTTTTATGTATGAATCCTTTGCTAAAAATGAAATTCCACCTGGCTCACCTGGGAACAAAGTACAAAATGAAGATACTTCTTGATCTTTTTTTTCATCAAATATTGCATTCAAAATTCTCGCAATCTGAGATATTTTAATAGGTTTTATACTAGTTGCAGTTAATCTATCCATCTAATTTCTTTTGGCCAACAAACAAAAGGCCGTGTTATTGTATGATTATAAACGCTCAAAGGAAGAATTTCTGATGCCTTCGATAAAGGAATTATATTTCCATCTCGATTTAGAATTTTAATTTCTTCTTTATCCGATACATATGTTGAGTTGCTAGCTATCCCTTGAATTAAAAAATATTTTGAATGCTCACTACTTATATTTAATTGACTTCGAATTTCTTTGTTCAAAGACTTTTGTTTCTTTTCAGAAATCTCTTTTTTTAAAAATTTGATTTGAAATAATTTTCTGTCTAGTAGCCTTTCACTTAGATCGCTTAAAACGAGATCTTTATGATTTTTCCATTGTTTCATTGCCGCTAAAATATCAGCATCATCTAATTGAGTAAAAGAGTTGAGAACATCAGGATTGGTATCAAATTCTTTTTTACCAGGTTTATTTTGAAGAAAATATTTAAGCTCTTTCCCTGCAAATAAATCGTTGTCTTTTTGAGCTACATGATGTGCTCTTGATAATAATTGTACCAACATATTTTCTGCACTTAAAACTGCCTTGTGCATATATACTTGCCAATACATGAGGCTACGACTGATTAGAAATTTTTGTACTGAGCTAAGTCCTTTATCATCGATCACAAGTTCACCATTTGAAATATTTAACATCGAGATAAGTCTTTCAGAATTTATGGCACCCTCGACAACACCTGTGTAAAAAGCATCTCTTCTAAGATAATCTAGGCGATCCATATCCAGTTGGGAACTTACTAATTGGTATAGAAATCGTTTTTTGTGATTATTACTAAAAATCTCAATGGCTTCATCTAGTCTACCATTAAATTCTTTATTCAAATGCTGCATGATCAGAAGAGAAAGGGACTCATGCGTAATGTTTTTGATAAGTGAGTGCTCTAAAGCATGTGAGAATGGACCGTGTCCAATATCGTGAAGTAAAATTGCAATTTGTACAGCTTCGGCTTCAGATTTTGAGATTTTATGACCCTTGTTTATAAGAACATTAACGGCTTTCTGAGTTAAATGCATAGCCCCCAATGCATGATGAAATCTACTATGGTATGCCCCCGGGTATACCAAGGAACTTAGTCCCAGTTGCCCAATACGTCTTAACCTTTGAAAATAGGGGTGTTCAATTAAATCAAAAATTAATTCCGAGGGTATAGCAATGAAACCATATATTGGATCGTTGAATAGTTTGAACTTATTGGTCTCTTCCCTTTTAGACATTTGAGAACGGTATGTCAGGTAAATTGTAATTTAACGAACTGTAAAATTAAGAAATCAATATGGACAATGGGCGAATTCTTTGGGTTGATGATGAAGTAGAGACGTTAAAACCGCACATAATCCTTTTAGAAAGTAAAGGTTTTGAGGTTTTAACTGCAACGAATGGTGCTGATGCACTGGTTATTATTGCTGAGAACTCTTTTGATGTGATTTTGCTTGATGAGCACATGCCTGGTCAATCTGGACTTGATGTTCTACCCGAAATTAAGGCATTAAAAGTCAATGTGCCTGTTGTTATGGTAACCAAAAGTGAAGAAGAAGGCCTAATGGATAAGGCTATAGGAGACAATATTGCAGATTATTTGATAAAACCTGTTCAGCCAAAACAGGTATTGTCAACACTAAAAAGATTATTAGAGAGAAAGAATCTGATATCAGAAAGAAGCATACAAAGCTATCAAATGGCCATTAGAGATATTAGTACGTCTATAAATGAGGCGAGCTCTTGGGCGCAATGGACATCAGTTTACAAAGAACTTGTAGTTTGGGATAAAAAGCTAAATGATTCTGAGGCCGAGTCTATGCGTCCAATGCTTGACCATCAAAAAGAAGAAGCAAATCGATTATTTTCTAGATGGTGGAGAGAATTTTATCCACTTAGCTTAAAATCAAATGATTCTCAATGTGATTTTAGCCACCAAATCCTTGAGCGGAAGGTTCTGCCACACCTGAGGTCGGGTAAAAAATCGGTTCTATTAATTTTTGATAATCTCCGATTGGACCAGTGGGATGAGTTGCAGCCATTTTTTAATAATTCGTTTAGAATTGAATCCAATGAACTGTATGCAAGTATCCTCCCAACAGCTACTCAGTATGCCAGAAATTCATTAATCTCTGGATTATTACCTGAAGAATTGAGTCAAAAGTATCCTGATAAGTGGGTTCCTGATCTTATTAACTCGGAAGGAGGAAGAAACTCAAATGAGTTATTTTTCCTCAGTGAATGGGCAAAAAATCATGGAATTCAGGACTTTAGTTACGCCAAAGTAACAAATCATGTTTCCGAGCAAAAGTGGGTTCGTCAATGGCAAAGCCGGAAAAATGATAATTTAATTGTTTTAGTCATAAATTTTATTGATATGATCAGTCATGCTAAAACAGATCAAAGCATTGTTAGAGATATAGCGAGTAGCGACAGGGGGTTTAGAGCATTAACAAATAGTTGGTGGAAAAATTCTCCATTACGCCCTTGGACGGAAATGATAGCGGATAATGGCTTTGAATTATTCGTAACAACGGATCATGGCACTATATCCGTAAAAAAACCCGTTTCTATTAAGGGACCAAGAAATATTACAGCCAACATGCGATATAAGATTGGTCATGGGTTAGAATTCAATTCCAAGGAAGTAGGATTGAGTATTTCTCCTGCTGAAGTTGGTTTGCCCTCTGTCATGCTTGGAGATACTGCTGTTTTTGCCTCAGAGAGTGGCTATTTCGTATATCCCAATAAATTTAATGAGTACGCGAGTAAATTTGAAGGTTCATACCAACACGGAGGAATTAGTATGGAAGAAATAATAATTCCATTTGCTCAGTTGACTCCCAGATAATTTATAATGTGTTTTTATATTTAAGCCAGTGGTAATTGAGAAAGTTTTAAAGTCTTATGAGGACTGGCGGAAATGGTCAGACGAAAATAGAAAAATAATTTCTGGAATTGTCGCTATTTATGGAGAAATGGGTGTTGGTAAAACCAGTGCTGTAAAGCAATGGCTGAAATCATTAAATTCTAAGGATTTAGGTTCAAGTCCTACATTTTCTATAGTAAATGAATATTTAAGTCCGACGGGAATTATATACCATTTCGATTTTTATCGATTGAATAGCCTTAATGAAGCAGAGGATATAGGGTTAGACGACTATTTCTCAAGTGGTAGACCATGCTGGATTGAATGGCCAGAAAATATTGGAAATTTATTACCTGAAAATAGCCATCATTTGCATATAGAAAAGCAGCCTGATGATTCTCGAAAATTGACTTTAGAAATTTATGAAAAATGAAAATTAATGAACCCGGATTCATGCCGCAAGAAGAACATTTGCTGGTTCCAATTCAGCCAGAGAGTTTGCTTATAGGAATCCCCAAAGAACAAAGTGAATTTGAAAATCGAGTGTCTTTAACACCAGAAGGGGTTTATCTTTTGGTTGAAAGGGGTCATAGTGTTGTGGTGGAGCAGGGAGCGGGTATCTCCTCTGGATATACAGATCTTGAGTATTCAGAAGTTGGAGGAATAATATCTTCTAATCGAGATGAAATATTTGGTTGTCAATTAGTTGTAAAAGTAGCTAAACCTTGCGAGGAGGAAATTAAATTATTTAAACCGGGTCAAATACTATTATCTGCCATTGATATAAATTCTTTAGATCAAGAATACATAAATTCTTTAAGGAAAAAAGGTGTTACTGCATTTAATTACAGTAAAATAATTGATGAGGAAGGTAGAGCATCTTTTGTTAGGTCTATGTCTGAAATCGCTGGAAATGAATCAATAACATTGGTGATGGAGTACCTTAATTCTCTTTCAGGAGGACTGGGCTATTCTATGGCAGGAGTTACAGGGGTTCCCCCGTTAGAAGTAGTTATTCTTGGAGCAGGCACCGTCGGTACAGTTGCTGCTCGATTGGCAGTAGCTCTTGGGGCAAAGGTTAAAGTTTTTGATTCGTCGTTAACCAGATTACAAAGACTTCGCGATCATATTGGAGCAGATGTATACACATGCACGATTCAACCAAGAATGCTCTCAAATGCAATCAAAGAATGTAATGTCGCAATTGGAGCGATGAGACCTGTAAATGGCAGAGCCCCTATGATTATAAGTACAGAAATGGTTTCTTCAATGCAAGAAAAATCAATTATTATAGATGTCAGTATAGATAATGGAGGTTGTTTTGAGACCTCTGAGCTCCGAACTCTTGAATCTCCAAATTATATTAAATATGGAGTAATCCATTACTCAGTTCCAAATATTGCCTCAAGAGTGTCTAGAACAGCTTCTTTCGCATTAAATAATTTAACCTCTTCTTTTATTTTGAGAATAGGCGAAGAAGGAGGAATCGAAAATGCTCTAAATCGCAATGAATTCCTAAGAAAAGGAATTTACATTTATAAAGGCACTATTACCCACCGGGAAATGGCTGAGCCTTATGGTATACCTTTCACCGAAATAGACCTTTTATTGTGATTTTTTTCCGTCGGTTTTTATGGTACTCTTTTGGATTGCTTATGGGGGGGTTACTAGTTATTTTTTTATTTAAGGATCACGATTTTCAGTGTACATATTTGCCAAATAATCGAGTCCTGGTGGATTTGAATGATCAACGAGTTAAGTCTATTAAGTTAGATTCAAGTTCAATTAAATATATTCAAATGTTTAAGGATTCGATATTTTTAAATGCATTTTTTTTATACGGAAATGTTGATTTTAAAGAGAGTAAAGTGATCACTCGTGAGGAAATTAAATATTCCCAATATCCGATTCAGATAAATTATCAAGGGATTCAATGGAAAGCGATTTGGGAACGAAGAGAGGACACTGCCGTTGTCTTAAGTCTAACAAAAATGACTAACTAATCATCGTATGCTTTTTCGTCGCTTTAATTCAGTTTTAATTAATGAAAGTTCTCTTCCAGTTTGGCCTTTAACTGATGTATTTTCTTCGGCTCTGCGAAATAAATAAGGTATTACTTCTCGAATGGGTCCAAATGGCAGATACTTTGCTGTTTTATAACCTGCATTCGAAAGATTATAACTTATGTTATCGGACATCCCAAAAAGTTGGGCAAACAAAACAGGCTCCTCTCCATGTTTCCAACCATTTTCTTTTAGTGTTTTAATGGCTAGCATCGTACTTTCTTCATTGTGCGTGCCAAGAATTAAACTAACTGTTTTCTTTGTTTCTGGTTTATCAATAATTTTCAGGATATAGTTCATACAATCATTGAACTCTTTGTCGGTATGAAATTTGGATGGATGGATCGGGGATTCATAGTCCATTTCTTTAGATCGCGAATTTTCTTTTTCTAAATACGCCCCTCTAACCAACTTAACACCAAACATAAATCCTTTTTCTTTTGCAGATTTAATATTTTTTTTGAGACCAACTAACTGATTTTTTTTATAACATTGAATGGTATTGTAAATGATAACCTCTTTTCTATTATATAATGCCATTCCATCATAAGCAATTTCATCAATGGCCTTTTGAATCCATGATTCCTCGGCGTCAATCATTATGGGTACATCTAAGGAATTTGCAAACGATAGTATTTCATTGACTCTTTTAATACCTTTTTTCCAATCGTTTTCTTCTTTTTTGTCAAATTTCAGATTGGCACTTTTTTTCTCTAATAGTTTTATATTGATTAATCCTGTGACTTTAAAAACTGCAAGAGGTACTCCGTGATTATTTTTACTGGTCCTGATAGTCTCTATTATGGCTTCTTTTGTGTTATTAAACTCAAATTCGTTGGTTTGTCCTTCAACACTATAATCAAGAATGCTACCCACTTTGAATTTCCAATTTTCAGATATCACCTCTTTACTGTCCTTAACTGTTTGTCCACCGCAAAATTGTTTAAAGACCGTTTTTAGAATTAAAAAATTTATTGGAAGCTTTAATTTGAAAGCGAATACTGTTAATGACTTTCCAATTTTAACTAAAAAGGAATTTGATATTACTAAAAATAACCACTTACTTCTTTGAAGAGATCTTGTGCTATGCGATTTAAATGCGATGCTGGTATCTCGAAAGTCTAGAGACATTAACCAATGTTTTTCTTAATGATTTTTCAAATATAGTGTCTTACAGATAAGAATTACCGAACTTTATAATATGTCAAATTGGAACACTTTTTTCGGCCCTATTACTGCGGGTGAATCATCATTGAAATTTTTAGATATATGGTTTTCCAAGAATAGAATTAATTATTCCAAGGTTATAATTCTCACAGATTCAAATGTATACCAATCATGCATGTCTATTTTTTTTGGTGAGTTAAATAATATTGGAGAAACTGCGGTAATTGAGGTTGAGGCAGGTGAAGAAAGTAAGTCATTACAGATTCTTTCTGAGCTTCAACTTGCTATGTTGGATAATGGAGCTGATAGAAATAGCCTGTTGATAAGTCTTGGAGGAGGTGTCGTGTCTGATATTGGTGGGTTATTATCAAGCACTTTTATGAGGGGAATAGATCATTTAATAATTCCAACGACTTTGTTAGCAATGGTTGACGCTGCGATAGGTGGGAAAAATGGAATAAATATTAAAGGTTTTAAAAATTTATTAGGAACTTTTTCATCTTCAAAGGGGGTATATATCTATCCGGAATTTATAAACACACAGGCTGACGGAGATATAATTTCTGGATTTGCGGAAATGATAAAACACGGGATGCTTAGTGGTAGTTCATTATGGAATGAATGCCTAGAGTTGAGATCAATGAGTGATGTTAAGAAGCTAATAACTAAAGCCATTGGAGTCAAAATAGATATCGTACAAAAGGACCATTTTGAAAAAAACGGTGAGCGGGTTTTTTTAAATTTGGGCCATACTGTAGCTCATGCAATCGAATATATTCAGGGCCATAACGTTTCTCACGGTAATGCAGTCGCAGCAGGTTTATTTATTGAATCTGAAATTGCCTTTGATAAGGGATTATTGGATAAAAGAGATCTAAAGAAGTTGCAAGTATTGATTGATAAATGGTGGTCAAGGCTCAAACTGGCTAACGATGATTTACTGGAAGGTATGTTTGGGGATAAAAAAAAATCGTCTAATTCTAAAGATTATCATTTTTCCTTATGGCTTGGGCCTGGGAAAGGAGCTCGCCTAGAAAAAGTCTCTGAAAAAGAGATAAAAAAAGCTCAGGAGCGCTATGATAAAGATTAGTCTTCCAATTTCAAAAAGTATTGCTAATCGATATTTAGTTCGATGCGCTATTTTAAATGAGAAATTACCAGATTTTGATGAGAATTGGTCTGATGATATAAAATCCATGTACAATCTATTAACTTCAAAGAATGAATTAATTAATGTAGGTGCTACAGGCACAGCTTTTCGATTTGGAATTGCTTTTTGGTCAGCAAAAAAAGGTGTAAATAAAATTATAACTGGTGATGATAGTTTGATAAAAAGACCAATTGACCCACTTATAAATTCATTAAGAGAAATGGGGGCCGATATAAAAAAAATGGATAATGGAAGTTTTAAAATCTCAGGAAAAAAGTTATCTGGTGGAGAGGTTCGTGTAGACTCTTCATTTAGCTCTCAATTTGAAAGTGCTTTGATTCTAATCGAACCTTTGTTATCCTCAAGACTAATGGTCTCTCGCAAAGGGTTTACAGTCAGTTATCCATATATAGAAATGACAAGGTTGATTTGTAAGAGTCCTTTGAGATGGCCTCCAGAATCAGATTGGAGTAATGCTTGGCTTTGGATTTGCCGTTCGACAATAACTAAGCAAGAATTTTTACTCGAGGGTTTAAACAAAAAGACCCTTCAAGGAGATTCTATTTGCATGAAATGGTCAAATTTTTTTGGTTTCGAAGTACAAGAAAATAAGTTAGGAATTCAGGTTAATCAAAAGCCTTCAAAATATAAAGAAGTTAAAATTGATTTTTTATTGTGTCCAGATTTGGTTCAGGTATCTATAGCTATGGCAATTTTGTTAAAAATAAAATTTTCATGTTCAGGTCTTCAAACGTTGGCACATAAGGAGACAAACCGTTTTGAGGCATTAATTAATGCATTAAAAATACTTGAAATAGAAGTATTTGATCTTGAAGTGAATGAATCTTTTTCATTTGATGCGAGTAATTGGGCTCCAAATAAAGAAACTGTTAGAGTATCGAGTTTGGGTGATCACAGAATGGCTTTCTTCTGGGCTATTATTGGATTAAAACAACCAATAAGAATTGATTATCCCGAAACTGTCAGTAAAAGTTACCCGTCTTTTTGGAATCAATGGGATGGTATTGTGAATCGTTTAAATTGAAAATAAAAAAATTGTTTTTCATTTTTATGAGATATTTCTGTAATCAATTGAATTTTCTAAAATTTCATAAAGGAATCCTTTTATTAATCTTTTTATCTCTTTTTCTCCATGATAATAGTTTTGGTCAGATAATTAAAAATGCTGTAGTTGTTGATCAATTAGATGTGGATTTCAATGACTTGAATATTACAGATATGATCATAGACACATCTGGCGAATATTTAATGACAACGAGTAATAAAGGGGTTTTTCGTTTTGATGGTGAAATTTTATCTCCAGTAAATGAAATATTTGAAACCAATCTAAAACCCTTTTATTCTTCGATTATATCTATCGGGTTTAATCAATGGATGCTTGCAGGTCAAGGCATTTCTATCTTAAAGAATAATACTTTGATTCCGGATACTACTTTTTTAGGAGGGGATGAGATTTGTATTGATTTATTGAATAATGGAATGGGTAGAATCTATGCCTTAACTAATACGAGACTTTATTATCGAGGTATTAATTCACAAATTTGGTTTGAGGATACTATTGTGGGTCTTGAAGGTGCTTCTCAAATATTACAAAATGAGGGGTTAATTATGATCTCTTCGAAAAGTGGTTTATGGGTTAGATCAACCTCTGGGGATTGGAATACTATGAAAACTATGCCCGTAATATCATCAATTTCTTTTAAAAATAATCTTTATGTGGTTTCAAATAATGGATTAGAAAAATATGAGGATTCATTGTGGGTACTTCAAGAAAAGGATTTAAATGGATATCATAATTTCTTGAAAACTAAAGACGGTTTGGGAGCATGGGTTTTTGGTGAAAGTGGATTATGGTTTATTGATGATCTCGGCACATGTACTCGCCTTTACACTCAGGGAGGGTTAATGATTGGGACAATAAATAACGCATGCGAAAATGGCTCAGGTGGCCTTTTACTTGCCGAAGAAGATAATTTAACTCTGATAAATTCACCATCCGTATGGTATGATCTTAGAACTTTGCCGTACAATGCTGGAAAAATTAATTCAATTTCTATCATTTCTAAAGATTCGTGTTGGTTAAGCACCTCTTTAGGTTTCTTTTCAGTTGGAGCTAATTCGTTTAAAAAATTTCCAAATCCTGAAGGTGGTATTTCTATTGGCATTTTGCACATTCCGGGTTTTGGGATTACAACATATGGAGAATTTGGTATCGTAAAATGGAATAATGGCTTTTGGGAAAATATTTATGATTCAGAATGGGTTTATGATGCAATTGCTGAAGATGGAGGAATAAAATTATTGACCTCTAAAGGCGTTTATTCTGTTTTAGATTTCAATTTTGATAAATTGGAATTTATAGGTACAGCATTTGAAAAGATTCCTACTAGGGAATCTAAATTCAAAAATGATATCCTTGGTCATTCCAGTTTTGGTCTCTACAATAAATCCAATAAGCGAGACCTAAATATTTTTTTAGATCCGGCAATTTTTATTCGAGAAGTTGATCAGTCATCAGAGAAATCAGGAGAACTAATTAATATTAAACTTGGCATAAGAGGTAGAAGTGATATTTCAAAAATAATATCTCTTGAGTATCAACTAAACGATGGTTTATGGATATCCATTGGTCTCGGTAGAAGAATAGTACTTCAAAGACTTAAACCAGGGAAGTACGAATTAAGAGTAAGAGCTGAAGAACCTTATACGGACAAACTTTTATCCGTTTCTCATTATATCGAAATTGAATATCCATTTTGGAGACGCCCAGAGATTTTTCTTTCTGTTTTTTCCGCTTTGTTCATTTTGATTATTATTATCATATACTCTTACAGCAAGAGAAGAATTGATAAGAATAAGTGGTTAAAAGAAAAATCACAACTTGAGAGGATGGCTTTCAGACTTCAGATGAATCCACACTTTACATTTAATGCCCTAGAGTCCATATCAGCCTACATTCTTGATAGTGAACCAAAACAGGCAATTGTTTATCTTCAAAAATTCTCGAGTTTAATGCGTTATACTTTAGAAAGTGCAGATCAACAATATGTGTTTTTAGATAAGGAAATAGGTGCATTAGAAAATTATATTGCTTTAGAGCAAATGCGATTTGATTCAGGATTTCAAAGTGTTATTCAATTAGATCCAGAAATAGATCGGGATTCATTAGCAATACCTCCAATGTTAATTCAACCATTGGTAGAAAATTCAATCCTTCACGGACTTAGACCACTTATTCAACAAAAACGAGATGACGGACTACTGAAAATTTATTTCATAATTCACCCTCAAGAAGAAAATTCGCTATTAATTCAAATTGAGGATAACGGTATTGGAAGAAAGGCTTCTAGATCCAATAATACTGGCGATGAGGGAGAAAAAAGAAGTGCTGCGACAAAAATATTAAGTAAACGTCTTCAGGCCATGAGTTTAGAATCAGGTTTTCCACATAAAGTTTTTGTGCATGATTTAAATGCGGGAACGCGTGTTTCTCTTGTGCTACCGATGATACGAAATTGGGAATTCTCTGATTAACTTTAAGCTATGTTCTTCAGTGCCCTAATCCTTGATGACGAATTAAAAAGTCGAAAGGCCTTGAGTCAAAAATTGAATTTATTTTGTCCTGAGGTAAAACCATTGCTCGAAGCCTCAGATGTAGATTCAGCATGGAATCTTTTTAAGCAAAAAGAACCAAATATTTTATTTGTTGATATTCATCTCTCAGGGGAATTAGGTTTTGAATTGTTGAATAAAATATCAGAAAATAAACCTGAATGGGATGGTGCAATAATTTTTGTTACTGCTCATGAGAATTATGCCTTGCGGGCGATAAAATTTTCAGCTCTTGATTATTTGCTAAAACCGGTAGATCCAGAAGAGCTTGTAAAAGCAATAAGGAAATTTGACAAAGTCTCGAAAGCAAAGCCAAGACTCGATGTTCTTTTTGGTCATCTCAAGGACCGTGATAAGAAGTTGATCATATCAAGTTCTGAGGGATTGCATGTAGTTAAAATTAATGATATTTTGAGATGTGAAAGTACCAGTAATTACACGCAATTTTTTCTTAAAGATGGAACTAAGATGCTCGCCTCGAGGACTTTGAAGGAGTATGAGGGTCTACTAAAGCCTCATAATTTTGAAAGAATTCATAAATCACAT
>CAJWLP010000028.1 GCA_913043145.1 uncultured Bacteroidota bacterium | reverse complement strand
TTTCTACATCACTTCAAAGAACTTAATTTATCTAATTTTAATTGATAAAATTCTACTTTAATTTTTAAAGGACTGCAAAGCTAATTTCAATATTTAAACCCACAAGGAATTTAAAGAATTTATTTTAACTTTTATAGTCTTTTAAATGCCTAAAAGAACATACTCTTTGTTAAAGCGGCTGCAAATCTACAAATTGAAATTTAACAACCAAACTTTAATTAATTTTTATTTCTTTTAATCATACTTTGACCTTCTAAAGAACATACCTCTTTGCCAAAGCGGATGCAAAATTAAGTATAAAAATAATACCTACAACAGCAAGTTTTCGATTTTTGAATAAAATTAGGAAATAATTTATAAACCCTTGATTACTAGGCTAATTATTTTAATGTTTAAAATGTCTCACACCCGTCATTGACATTGAAAGTCCAAGTTCATCGGCTTTTTCTATAGATAAATTATCCTTTATACTACCTCCTGGCTGTATTACATGCTCAATGCCTGCTTCTGCAGCAATTTCTACGCAATCTGGAAATGGAAAAAATGCATCCGAAGCCATCACTGACCCATTTAAGTCAATTTTAAATGCGTTTGCTTTTGCTATGGCTTGCCTTAATGCATCAACTCTTGAGGTTTGACCTGTTCCACTTGATAATAACCTACCATCTTTAACAAGTATGATGGCATTTGACTTTGTATTTTTAACTATTTTATCAGCTAACAAGAGGTCGTTGATTGCTGACTTACTTGGTTTTTTAATTGTGGGAAACGTCAACTCTGATTCACCAACATTATGCAAATCTCTATCTTGAACTAGAACACCATTTAAGCATGATCTAACAATATCCTGATCATACTTTTTCATACTCCACTTTAAAACAATTCGTTTTGATTTCTTAGTTAATAAATCCAAAGCTTCTTGAGTGTAAGAAGCAGCTATACATACCTCATAAAATATTTCATCAATTTGTTTTGCTGTCTCTATGTCAACAGTTCCGTCAGTTATCAATATACCACCGAATGCTGAAACAGGGTCTGAGGCTAATGCATTTTTAAATGAGTCAGATACCGTTTCTCTAGTTGCACAACCACAAGCATTGTTATGTTTTAATATTGCGAATGTATATTGACTTTGTCTACTTACATCTGTTATTAAAGATACAGCAGCATCAATATCAAGCAGGTTATTGTATGACAATTCTTTCCCATTAAGCTTTTTAAACAATCCATCTAATTCCCCTTCAAAATATGCTTTTTGATGTGGATTCTCTCCATATCTTAGTGAGACTCTCTGATTATTGTTAAAATAATTTGAAATTGCTTGGTCATATTTTACGGTAATGCCAAATGCTTCAGCAGCTAATTTTTTTCGGTAATCAGCCGTTGGAGAACCATTTTGTTTTGAATAATGATCTGTAAAATCCTCATACTGATCTTTACTGCTAACAATAGATGTAAATTTATAATTTTTTGCAGCAGCTCGAATAAGTGAAATCCCTCCAATATCGATTTTTTCAATAATTGACGAGTGATCCGCACCAGAAGCGACAGTATCCTCGAACGGATAGAGATCCACAACAATCAAATCTATTGGGGGAATTTGATGTTGATTCAACTCTTGATTATCATCATCATTATCTCTGCGATAGAGAATACCTCCAAAAATAGTAGGGTGAAGTGTTTTTACTCTGCCACCAAAAACCTCCGGATAGTTGGTTTGGTCTTCAACAGCTAATACTGTTAAACCAAGATCCTCTATATATTTTTTTGTACCTCCAGTTGAATAAAGCACTACCCCGTTTTTTGCAAGTTCTAAAGCTAGTTTATCAATTCCTGTTTTATCAAAAACTGAAATTAACGCAGATTTTATGATCATTTTTTTTTAATTAAAAGCAATTATATTAATTGATATGATAGCATTAAAAGGATGATTTTTTTAGATTCATACAAATTGTAAACATTAAAAAGATTTGCCAAGCCCAATATGTAAAATACCATCTAGTATTTCCTTATCATCGACTCCAACAGCATAATCAAATTGGATATTATAGCCAGCAATATTGCTACTAAACCCAATACCAAAACTCATTATTGATGGGTTTCTGTAGGCATTGACTTGAACAACCATAGAATTGGTTGAGGTATTTACTGTGTTCTTACCCAACATATTCTGAGTTGCATATATTCCGTCACCATAAAATGCTGTCCCATAATCATTAAATATATGAAACCTAGTGTTTGATAGTAACTGACTACTGATTGGTTTATCATAAAATAATTGAACCACTTTAAATTCCAATTGTGATTTAAAGATAGCTGCTGTATTGCCGTTTCTATGGTTTGCATGAAACCCTCTAACTCCGTACAAACTCTCATACAAAATTGGAGTGTAATAATCTGAAAATGTCTGATTCGCTAATCTACCCAGTAAATCATTCGACATACCACCAATCATGAAAAAATTTGGAGAATTCCCCTGAGACGAAACAACTCTAAACTGAGACTTGAATCTGATTATATCGTTCAACTTATATATGTAATTTACATCTAGCCCAAATGAAACATTCCAAGTTTGATTAGTCAAATCCAAATTTGGATTTATTCGTATACTGGTTGTAAAATAACCTTTATTAAATCTTTTTGCCTGCATTAACTCACTTGATGTAGATAATTGATATTTATCTACAATTAATTTTTCTATACTTTCCTTTGAAGTATAAAGGGGTAAACTCCTGTCATGTCTGACTTGAAGTGTATTGGTTAAACTTATAGTTGGTTTAATGAATTTAAATCGATTTTGTATTTCTAATATATCTGTGTTGAATGAATTATTCGTGTTAGATTTCTGAATCACCCTTTTTCTATGCATTAAGTTGAGTGATAAATTTTTATTTGAACCAAAATTTGTTTCAAATAATACATCTCTAGATTTAGGTTGTAAAACCCCAACATAATTAACATTTACTTCGTTACTAGAAATTTTATTTCCAAAACTCGCTCCGAAATTTAAATGTAAATTTGATGGCATTATAGTCTCAAAACTATTAACCCATGCAGAGGTGTTTCCCTCAAAAACTTTATTAACCAAGTTTAATCTGACTTTTGATAATTCATAATAACTTAAATTAGGTTTTACTGGAGTCATATCATTAGTTTTCAATGCTTTGTTTTCATATACTGAAGATGCAAAATTCATCGACGGTGAAATTGGTATTTGATAATCTACATCCTCTAATGAGTCTTGGTCATTAATGTTTTGTTTTGGATTAATATCTTCATCTATCAATGTCAAATCAATTGTTTTAAAATATGAGTTTGGAATATAGTCAAAGGTGTAATATTGATTCACAGGCTGTTTTATAACACTAAAAAACTCCAATTTATCACCCTTATCAATGACTTCAATAAATCTTGTTTTGTTGAACTTATGGTGTTTAATATTGAATCTAAAATTAGTTAATAATATTACCTCACCATTAATGATTGACAGCATTTTGCTATTTACAATACCATTTTGACCATGATTAAACATAACTGTTGAATCATCAGCAAATATGACTTCTTGAATAGATTTTTTACTTGAATAGAATATGTCCTTTTCCACTGAGTCTATAACAATTAGATTGTGGCCCTTAAAAGTTGATTCTGAAACACACAGTTTGTCATTGATTATATCAAAACTAGAAATAAACGAATTTGAGAAAAAAATAGACTCGTATGAACTTGGATTACACCTGTATATCACACTATTGAAAGTAATTGATTCTGATATGTATATATGAATAGAATTTGACACTATATGATTTGGATTGTGTATTGGGAGGTGAAAACTATTTAATGATCCTGTTAAATCACTATAAATATGCACACCTAATTTTCCATAAACAGCGAGATGAATCTTACCTGTATGATAAAAAAGTGCTCCACTAAATGAGGCAATTGGTGCCTCATCATGTTTTAATTTAAAGATCCTTTTTTTAGACCCATTAAATATGTTAATCTTAAATACGAATGTTCCTTTAAAAGTCCTCTCTAATGTATAATAACTTGTATCATTTTCAACTAATATTTCATATACATTATCTTTAGAAACTGAAACACCATTTATTGGAACTGGTATCCTCTGATCTATTTGATAAGCTTGTGAATAGAAAAGACTCCATTCCTTAAAAACTTGTTTCAAACTTAATTTAAACGTGTAAGATATTGCACTACCAAAATTTCGAGTCAAGCGAATCATATATAAAAGTCCGTATATAGAAGACGATCCATAATTGTGTTCTAAATATTTCCAAAACGATGCAGCTAGTGTGAGTCGATACCTTTCTGGTGCTAAATCGATATTCTCAAAATCTAAAGTTTCATTGTATGATCTTAGCATATTATCAGATTCATCAGACCATTGATCAGACAAGTAAAAATACAAACCCGGCAATAGCCACTCAGGCTGCTTTAGAATATTAGTATATTTAATTTTATCTTCAACTGATCTACCGTAGATCATTTCTTCAATTAAAATTTTTGAAACTTGTAATCTAAAATCTGACAAAACTTCGATTGGACTGGTATATAACTGGAGATTAATCTTTGGCTTCAAAACATTTATTTCACCGGGATTTATCTGAGTATTAACTAAAATGGAATTAGGTCTTCTATTTTCTTGTATAAAGATATCTATTGATTGATTTGAATTATAATTTATTTTTTGCTCAATTTTTTGAAACTCTAATCTTAAAAGTGAGTCCAAAACCTTTAAATTTTGGGTGGATGTTTTTTTGTAATAGAAGTTAAAGTTGTGATGAAATGACACATTTAACCATTCACTTGCTTGTAAGTTAATACAACCAACTACGCAATAAAAATACATCATCCATTTAATGAAGGTCACGAGTTGGGCAATATAGCACGTATTTTATTAGCACTTGTCAACTTAACTTGAAAGAGTAACCGTAATTAATAATGAGAAAATCTTTCACATTTATTTTAAAATGACTTGATTTGCCTTATGACAAAACCCCAAGAATATTATATCAATTTAGAGGATAAGTATGGTGCTCACAACTACCATCCACTACCCGTTGTCCTTGAGAAAGGAGAGGGAATATACGTGTGGGATACTGACGGGAAAAAATACTTTGATTTTTTAAGTGCATATAGTGCTGTTAACCAAGGTCATTGTCACCCAAAAATCATAAAAGCTCTTCAAGAACAATCACAAATACTTACGTTAACTTCTCGTGCTTTTCATAATAATGTTTTAGGTGAATACGAAAAATTCATGACAGATTACTTTGGATATGATAAAGTATTACCAATGAATACAGGGGTAGAAGGTGGAGAAACTGCCATTAAATTATGTCGAAAATGGGCATATGAAGTAAAACAAGTTCCTGAAAATCAAGCCAAAATTCTATTTGCAAATGGCAATTTTTGGGGAAGAACTATTGCTGCAGTGAGTAGTAGTACTGACCCAGATAGTTATAAAGGGTTTGGTCCATATGTTCCTGGATTTGAACTTATCCCTTATAATAATTTGTCAGCATTAGAAGAGGCATTAAACGATTCGAATGTTGCTGGTTTTATGGTTGAACCTATTCAGGGAGAAGCTGGAGTTATTGTCCCTGATGAGGGATATTTGAAAAAAGCGGCTGAACTTTGCAAAAAACACAATGTCCTATTTATAGCTGATGAAGTGCAAACAGGTATTGCAAGAACCGGCAAACTGACCTGCTCTGAGCATGAAAATGTAAAACCAGACATTTTGATACTTGGGAAGGCTCTAAGTGGTGGCGTTTTCCCTGTTAGTGCTGTTTTGGCAAATGACGAGATTATGCTATGCATTAAACCAGGTGAACATGGATCTACATTTGGTGGCAATCCTCTAGCGTGTAAAGTTGCAATGGCAGCATTACAAGTTGTAAAAGAAGAGAGACTCTCAGAAAATGCAGAAATCATGGGACAAGTTTTTAGAGAAAAAATATCAAAAATAAAATCCCCAATCATTGAAGTTTGTAGAGGAAAAGGTTTACTAAATGCAATCGTAATCAAGCCGTTTAATCATAATAATCAAACAAAAACGGCTATGGATGTCTGTCTTGATCTTAGAGAAAATGGTCTTTTAGCTAAACCTACACACGACCATATCATACGATTTGCTCCACCGCTCATTATAAAAGAAAATGAGCTAAATGATGCTTGTGAAATTATAGAGAAAACAATCTTATCATACCAATAACATTGTTATTTAGATATACCCTTACCGATTAGGCTTGTTGTAGTACTTCTTTCAATGAGAACATCTACAAAATCTCCCATTTGGTAATGGTCTTTTGGGAAAATGACTTTAATGTTTTGTTCATTTCTGCCCATCCACTCATTTTCATTCTTCTTGCTTTGCATTTCAATCAAAACGCGATGGACTTCACCTTCTTGAGCTTTATTTAGCTTTTTTGCTACATCATGTTGAATGCTAATAACCTCTGAAAGCCTTCTTTTCTTGATTTCTTCTGGAATATCATCCTCATACTTTCTTGCAGCCAATGTGCCAGGTCTTTCAGAATAATAATACATATAACTAAATTCAAATGGACATTTGAAAAGCAAATCTAATGTGTCTTTATGTTCATCCTCTGTTTCAGAACAAAAACCAGTTATAATATCACAACTTACACTACAGTCAGGTATAATTTCTTTAATTCGATTATATTTCATTTCATACCACTCACGAGAATATGTTCGATTCATTTTTTTCAATATGCGAGAATTACCACTCTGAGCAGGTAAATGAATGTGTTTCGCAATATTATCGTTTCTTTTCATAACATATAAAACCTCGTCATGAATGTCTTTTGGATGAGATGTAGAAAATCGCACTCTAAGCTTAGGGTCTACATGTGCAACCATTTCTAGAAGCTGAGCAAAATTTACACTATTGGATTTTTCTTCGTCTGAAAGTTTATTGAAATCTTTACGTGCACCACCACCGTACCAAAGGTATGAATCCACGTTTTGCCCTAATAAAGTTACTTCTTTGAAACCCTTTTCGACCAAGTCTCTTGCTTCTAATAGAATACTTTCTGGACTTCTGCTTCGCTCTCTGCCTCGCGTGAATGGAACAACACAAAAACTACACATATTATCACAACCACGTGTAATACTGATAAATGCTGTAACACCATTCGAATTTAGACGGGTGGGTTGAATTTCAGCATAGGTCTCTTCTAAACTCAGGATCACATTCATTGCTTTATGACCACTTTCTACTTCTTGTAAAAGTATTGGTAACTCTCGGTAAGCATCCGGACCCGCAACAATATCTACTAGTTTTTCTTCCTCTAATAGTTGCTTCTTTAAACGTTCAGCCATGCAACCTAAAATACCAATAGTAAGTTGCTTGTTTTGTTTTTTGTTATGCCTTAAATGCTTCAAGCGATGTCTAATCTTTTGCTCTGCATTGTCTCTTATTGAACAAGTGTTTATGAAAATTATATCAGCATCCATTTCATCGTTTGTTGTCTCTACTCCCACTTCATTCATAATAGATGCTACGACTTCGCTATCTGCAAAGTTCATGGCACACCCATAACTCTCAATGAATAACTTACGTTTTGCTGATATTAGTTCTTTGTTCAAAACAGTGCAAAACTATCAATTAGAATAGTATTCTGTATCCAGAATAGCATTTCTTTACTATATTGCATTAAAATAACTTATTTATGCTACTTAAAAATAAAATCTTATTGTTAACTGCTCTATTATTAGGGGGATTCTTTTTGCAATCATGTTCTGACGAAGATGAAAACACACCAAGTACAAATACAACCGACCCAAGTGGGTGTTATGTTACCCAAGAGGTAATAGATGATGGTGAGGAGATAGAGACAATTACCTATGTATACAATGATAACAACAACATAATTTCAGCTAGCTCAGTAGTAGGTACAGGTACTCCGAGTACTACAACATTTGAATATGACGGGAATCGAATTGTTACAGCTACTGATATTCAAAATATTTATGAATTTAAATACAGTGGAAATAATTCAATTCCTTCAAGAATTGATGTCAAAGAAGGAACCGAAATTACTGGATATTATGTCATTCAATCATCCGGTTCTAATGTAAATGAATTTGAAGAACACGATTTGACTTCTGGAGATGATATTATTGAATCAACTACAACATTTGAATATGACAGCAGAGGAAATATGTCCAAAGTTATCGCTAGTGAATTAGATGAGGATACGGAAGAATTAGTTCCTTATCTAACTTTTGAAGGATCTGTCTACGATGGTAAAATAAACCCATATAATTCTAGCTTTGTATTCTTCTTCATGGATCCTGGGAATCCCTCCAAGGTTGGAAAAGAGAATCTCGTAAGTGGTCAATTGAACATCAATGGTTTAGGCGATCTCCCTTTGGCAGCATCGTATGAATATAATAATGACCAATATCCTACAAGTGTGAGCTTAACAGTTCCAGGACTTATTACTCAAAATACGACGATTACTTACGATTGTAAATAGCGAAAATTATTTTTATCTTAAAAAAAGCTGCTTAGGCAGCTTTTTTTAATAATTCAAGTTTAATATAATGAATCTCATTAAGCTAAAAATTGATTTTGATATTCCCCAAAAAGAACTTCCATTCAAATGGCCTTCTTTTTATAGCATGGGTTCATGCTTTGCAGAAAATCAATCGATGCGATTAAGCAGATCTGGATTCAATGTAAAATCTAATCCATTTGGAATTCAATATAATCCTGTAAGTATTGAACAAACGTTACGGCGTATCCATCTAGATAAAAAGTACGAAGCTCAAGATTTTATATCCTCAAATCGTTTTTTTTCTTTACAACATCATGGATCTTTTGAATATGACTCTTTGAATGCTGCAATAGGGCAAAGTAATTTAATACTCACAAAAACCAGGGACCAATTAAAACAAACAGACGTCTGTATTTTTACGCTTGGAACTTCATTAGTATATCAATACGATGGAAAAACCGTAGCCAACTGTCATCGACTACCTACACAAGATTTTAAACACGTTCAATTGACCTATCAGCAAACTTTTGATAGTCTTAACTCAATTATAAAATATTGCAAAAAATTTAACCCTAACCTTCATTTGATATTTACAGTAAGTCCAATCCGACATTTAAGGAGTGGTATTGTAGAAAGCAACAGAAGTAAGGCTATTCTTATTTCAATAATTCATGATTTAATTGAATCTCTAAAAGACCCAAACATATCTTACTTCCCAGCATATGAGATTTTTATTGATGAATTGAGAGACTACCGATTCAGTAAGGAGGACCTTTCTCACCCAAACAAGCAAGCACAAGATTATATTTGGAGAAGATTTTGCAATACTTATTTTGCTAATGATACGAAAACCATTATTTCATCCGTTGAAAAGTACTCAAACTTTAAAAACCATCAACCCTTAAAAGTAGAATCCCATCAAGAACAACTAAACGACATGAAACAACAACTTCTAAGAACTTATCCATTTCTAAATTTATGAAAACAATTCTTATTACAGGAAGCAATGGTTTACTGGGGCAAAAGCTCATTGATTTATATCTAGAAAATAACGATGTAAATCTCATAGCTACTGCTCGTGGGGATAATAGATACCCAATAAAAGAAGGATATGAATACGCAGCGTTAGATATCACTTTATCAGATCAAGTTCAGCATGTTATTAAAAAATACAAGCCTGACTGTATTATTAACACAGCCGCAATGACTAATGTTGACCAATGTGAAGGCAATAAATCAGATGCTGAAAATCTAAACATCAATGCTGTAAGCTATCTTGTAAAAGCTGCAAATAACGAGGGTGCTCATTTCATACAATTGAGTACAGACTTTATATTTGATGGTAAAGATGGTCCATATACTGAAGATGCACAACCTAACCCCCTAAGTTTTTATGGGGAAACTAAGTTAAAAGCTGAGAACATAGTTAAAAATCAAGCAAAAAAGTGGAGTATTATCCGTACTGTTCTTGTCTATGGAATAGTTCATGATATGAGTCGAAGCAACATTGTCCTTTGGGCAAAAAATGCTCTAGAAAAAGGACAACCTTTAAAAATTGTAGATGATCAATTTAGAAGTCCAACCTTGGCAGAAGATCTTGCTATTGGTTGCCAACTTGTTGAACACAATGAAGCAGAAGGAGTTTACAACATTAGCGGAAAGGATCAAATGAGTATAGTATCCCTTGTTGAACGGGTTGCCGATTATTTCCAATTAGATAAATCAACCATAGTGAGAGTGAGTTCCTCTACATTAAATCAACCTGCCAAAAGACCTCCAATTACTGGCTTTAACCTGGATAAGAGTGTCAAACAACTCGGTTATAATCCTCATAGCTTTGAAGAAGGAATTGAACTCCTAATGAGACAACTTACAACCAAATAATCCCGAGGATATATAGCATAATAAGTAATTGCATTATTCTGTGAATAGGATTATTATTCTTTCCAATTAAGACAATAAGAACTACCTTCATTATACCCATTGCTGACATCATGTAAAGGAACTCAATTTTTGATATGTAAAAATTAAAACACAGATCGATAAAGATGCTTGACAAAAGGATTAGCTGAAATATTAACTTAGAAAATTTAACTCCCATAGTACTAGCAATACTCTCATATCCATGAACTATATCACCTTTTAACCAAATAATATCTTTATATAGTTCTCTAGCGAACAACACAAAAAACAAACTCGCACCATAAATTAAAAAAGATGCAGTAATCATTTTGAAATAAAGAGCTAAACTAAAGAATGCGAGTACTGATAAAAAACAAGCTGTCATCTCTCTAACAAAGACTATTTTACTCAATTTATGTGAATAGAGCCACAACAAAAATCCATAAATCAAGAAAAAAATGAAGATCCTCCATGATGCGATAAATGCAATTAAAAGACCTATTATATTTAGAACTAAATAGAATTTAAGTTTAAAACCATCACTTATTAAATTCTGAAAACGTGTTCGGTGAGGTCTATTTATTAAATCTTTCTCTAGATCATAAAAATTATTGATAATGTAGCCACCAGCTAATATAAATGCAGTTGCTGCAATAATCAGATGTACATTCGTTTTAATTAGTGAATTCCATAAATCATCTTTTGTGTTGAAAGCAAATAAAAAAGCGAGGTATTGAGCAAATACTGTAACTATGATATTCTTCCAACGAACTGTAGATAACAAGGCTATAATTTTCAAGTACAAAGAATCTCGATTTTGAAAATTAGTAACCACCAACTTTCAATTTTAAATACGTTGGACTAACTCTAGTTGGTAATCTTTAAGCTGTAACTTAGCTTTTTCATAATCTCTAGTAAAACCAAGAATATAACCTCCGCCACCACTACCACAAAGCTTTAAGTAGTAATCGCCAGTCTCTATCCCTTTCTTCCATATAGATTGAAACTGATCAGGAATCATTGGACTAAAATTTTGTAAGAGTATGGCTGATAATTTTTTAAGATTTTTAAATAGTGGTACAAAATCTCCTTTAAGAAATGAGGATATACAATCATCATTGTACTTCTTCAGTTCAGTTTTGACCATTTTACGAAAGCCTTGTTCTTTCATTTTTTCCATAAATATCTGAACCATAGGCTGTGTTTCACCAGGCTCGTTAGTATTTAATAGAAAAATTGCTCCCTGACTATTATCTTTTTCTTCAGGAAGTCCAACTGTATCTAAATCTTCTTTAGATTTAATAATGACCGGTAAATTAAGGTAACAAATCAATGGATCTAGGCCTGAGCTTTTACCATGAAAATGAGACTCCATCTGTCCAAAAATTTGCTTTAAATTAGCTAGTTCAGCTTTGTTTATATTTTCTGCGTCTATTTTATCAATTGCATACTCATTATATATAGCAGCTACTAGTGCTCCACTGCTTCCCACACCGAAACCTTGAGGTATAGATGAATCAAAAGCTAAACCATTTTTTATATCTTCCTTGAATCGATTTAAATCTAGCTTCGCATTTGCCTGACCAGAAACATCAAGATAAGATAAATAGGTAAAGTAAGTCCTTAAATGTTCATTAGATTCAGAGCACTTATCTGAAGGCAAATGAAACTTGCCTTTGTAAAAATTATATGGTATTGACAATCCCATTGCATCCTGAATAATGCCATATTCACCAAATAGTAAGATCTTACTGTAGAAAAGGGAATCTCTGATCATCTTATATAATTAACACAAATGTATTAAAACTTGTTTTTATCAATAGAATTTATTCCACACTATGCTATTTTTTCAGGACCACTCCCAACACAATCATGAATAAAAGCTCCATTTTCACAATACTGTTTTAACTCATTTTCTATGAATTGAATTGCCATTTCTTTATCTTCTGAAGGATATAAAAAATGAACATTGGCACCAGCGTCTAGCGTAAAGCACCACTTTTCTTTAGAGATTTTTCTTTTTTCCCATATTGCATTGATGATTTTCAGCGTATTAGGTTTCATGAGAATAAAATAAGGGTTACTACTCATCATTAGACTATGTAAAGTAAGTGCCTCACTCTCAACAATAGCTATAAATTTATCGATATCAGCAGATTCTAATGCCCTCTTAATCTCTGACATATTTTGTGAGGCTTGTCGAAATCTAGCATTGGCAAATGGGTGATTATCAACCAAATTATGTCCTACAGAACTACTAACTGATTTTTGTCCTTTATGAACTAGAAGAATTGTATCACAGTAATTATTAAATATTGCAGATGCATTCGTGTATGGAATAGCAAATTCATCTGAACTACCATCAAAAGCCAAATGCTCACCCCAAACACTCAAAGGGCCAAATACTGACCTAGATGCACTTCCAGAACCTAGTCTTGATAAAATAGATGCTGTTTGATAAAAATCTTTTGAATTCAAAAGCCCTTTTTTAGTTGCAATATCACAAATGCATAGTGCTAAAGCACTCAACCCACTCGCACTACTTGCTATCCCACTACTATGGGGAAAACTATTGGTTGTATTTACTTCATATTCTCCACTAGTTACAAAAGGAAAAACATGTGATATCCGCTTTATAAACTGCTCTATTTTAGGAATAAAACTAGGTTCATCCTTTTCATCAAGGGTTACTTTAATAGATAAATCCGTTCCTTCTTTGTATTTCAAATGAGTAATTGTTTTACAATGACTTAAAGTGAAACTTATGGATGAATTAGATGGCAGTTGGACCCTCTCTGGTTTTTTACCCCAATATTTAACTAAAGCGATGTTACTGGGACTTGCCCATGAAGTATTGAATTCCATTTTAACTGGTTGACAAAGTTAAACGCAGATTAGTTTAAACAAAATTTGAAGAAGGGTACTCATTTTATCAAATCTTTGTATTTGATAACAGTTTTGAAGCCCTTATTATGGAAATACTCCGGTGATTTACTATCACCACATGCTAGAATAAAATCACCACCCCAAGCACCAAGTGATTTGATTGCATAAGGATAATCACTAAATAGATTCAGTTTAACGGGATTTTTTTCAATGACATTTGCTATTATTCGTTCATGCTCTTCTATCAGTTTTTGAAACTCATTAAAATCTTTACATGAAATCATTTTTTCTGTTATCGACGAAATTGAATCCACTATCTTTTTTGAAACTTCTTTTTTTTTGTATGAATTAATACCCTCTCGACTATTTTGCTTTTTATTAAGATGTACAAAAAATATTTGTTCTTTAAATGGGGGGTTAAATACATAACCCTCCCACATTGAAGGGCTTCGGTATAGAACATCTCCTCCCAACATACCAACTGCAATATCATACCCACTCCCGCCAAAACTCACTTTGGATAATTCAAAAGCATCTACTTCTGCCCATTTGGCTATGTTACAAATTAGCGTACTGCTACTTCCCAACCCCCAAGATCTATTAAAATCTAATTTGGTCTCAATATGATAACTTTTATTAGACAAAAAATCAGGATTCAGTTGAATAGCCTTATTTAATATTCGAAGTAGTATATCCCCAATATCATGATTCTGCGAATTGGAATCATGTTTTAATGCATTTAAGCCTGATAGAGGATCTTCTTGAATTGTAAACTTTCCCTCATACCATGAATTACCATCAACTGCAATGCTTCTCCATGAAAGTATCCTTGTCTCTAAATCATTTAATTCTTCAACATGCATATGTTGTCCAAAAACTGAGGGAATAGCTAAAGATAAAGCTTGATCGAGCACAACGTACTCTCCAGTTATCAGCAGTTTACCATGTGAGAAGAATTTATTCAATACTTAAATTTTAATAATTTTACTTTAGAACTTCCCCACCACGAAGACGCTGAAAAGCATCCACTACTTCGGCATGATGAGGTGTGTTTTTTATAAAATATTTCACAATCAGTTTCTTTTCTTCCTCAGTTGCCTCTAATTGATTTAATATGTTCAATAGATGCATCTTCATATGACCTTGCTGAATACCTGTAGTTGTCAAACTTCGAAGAGCCGAAAAATTTTGAGCTAGCCCAACTGTTGCAGCAATCATCATTAATTCTTCTGCGTTTGGATTTCCCATAAGTTGGTGAGAAAACTTAACCATTGGATGCAAACCTGTTATGCCTCCAACTGTTCCTAGTGCTAAGGGTATTTCTATATAAAAATTAAAGATACCTTTTTCAATGTTAGCGTGGGTCAAACTGGAATACCTACCATCTCTGGCAGCATATGCGTGTGCAGAGGCTTCTACAGCTCGGAAATCATTACCCGTAGCCAGAATTACGGAATCTATTCCATTCATGATGCCTTTGTTATGAGTAACAGCCCGATATGGTTGGGTCTCAGCAATATTAACAGCTAGCGTAAATCGCTCCGCAAATTTTTGAGCAGAGATATCCGTACCCTCAACCATCTGTTTAATCGGACAATTCACATCTACTCGAACAATGCATTCTGGAGTATAATTACTCAATATACACATAACTACCTCTACCTGATTTGGAATAAGGTCTGATAAATTAATCTCTGTTTTGAGGACATCGGCCAATTTTTCAAGACATGAATTTATAAAATTTGCCCCCATGCTGTCGCAAGTCTCAAACTTTACTTCAAGTTGATAGTAATTAGGAATATCTTGGGTTTTATCTTTAAGGTTTATTTCTAATATTCCACCACCACGCTTTTGCATATTAGCTGTAATGGAATTGGTTTCAGAATAGAACTTTTGATTAATTGATGCGATAAAATTTTCTAACAAGTTAAAGTGATCTCCATCCCAAGTAAAATGTACATGTCCTATTTTAATGGTGCTTTTAACTGTTGCTTTAAACCCGCCTTTATCAAACCAAAAGTTAGCCGATTTTGCAGCAGCTGCAACCACTGAACTCTCCTCAATAACCATAGGTACGGTATAATTCTTGCCATTAATTAAAAAATTAGGGGCTATCCCAAATGGGACATAAAAATTGGTTAGAGTATTCTCTATGAACTCATCATGAATTTGTTGTAATTTTTCATCACTATGCCAATAATTTAGGAGCGTTTCACGAGCCTTTTCGTTGCCTTCAAAATGATTATCAATTAACCATTCAATCTTAGCTAACTTGCCTAATTTAGAAAATCCAGATACCTTCACTTTTTATGATCTTAATTTTAAATATGTCCTTGCTAATTTCAAACCTTCTATTTGAAGTTGAGTATATTCCTCCAAATCGGCATAGTCCCCTCGGGCATATTTCAAAAACGATGAAGCTTGTCCATAAATTGAATTTGCATGAGACTTTTCAGTTAGATAATGCCCATCCATAAAATCACGAACACCGCCACTTATAATGATATCCGGATTGCAATGTTGTCCTTCTAACTCTTCCAATAGACAATTATGGAAACCTACCATTTCCTCAGCTGAGTGACCCCAATGAGAAACTTTCTCATAAGCTTCTTGTCTAATTTCTTTTGTTCTATGCATCTCAAGCATACTGAAATTTGTTCCACCATGAGCTCCAAAATCTATTGCTGATAAAGGAAGTTTCATCAACTCCCTTAAACTATCTGGTCCAAATCCTTGACCAACTTCTTTGACAATAATGTTGATACCTAAATCTAAAGCTTTTTTTATCGTTGAGATAGGTGATTTTTTGAAAAAATCTCCCTCAGGCTGTAGCCACTCTTGAAGTGGATTTACATGTATTATTAAGCCATCTGTTTCCGTTTTATTAATCAATTCTTTAACTAAAGCACTTTTGTTAGCATCAAATATTTCCTCGAGTTGAGCAATTCCTAAATTCGCATATAAAGGTGCATTATTTACAAATTTTCTCAATTGAAAATCTGCCAAGAATTCGTTGTTCTCCAAAATAATTCTACAAGATCCCAATCCCATACCTAAACCAAATTGACCACATGCTCTTGCTAGGTTCTTATTTATAGTCGCTGCTTCTTTCGTGCCACCTGTCATGCTACTTATCCATATGGGTGCTCGCATTTTTTTTCCAACGAAAGATATTTCTGATAAATCTCCCGAAGGATGGCCATCAAATAACGGTTCGTAATAGAAACGTGAATCTTGTATACCTACAGATGATTTGAATGCTAAATCAATGTGGTCTTTTTTTCGGTCTGATGTTTGTTGATGTCCCAATGATACGAAGATAAGGGTTAGATTTTATGATTATAACAATTCATCTACTTCAATGGTTTAATTGTCCCTAAAAAGAAAATTTTATGCGAGCTCCAGAATGGCTTCTCACATTCATCACCCCATTCTCAAAAATCAAGTATTGGCCTTTTATTCCAACTAATTTTTGTTCAATTAATTTCTCTCGATCTAATTTCAAGCTTTTTACTTTTTCTGGGTACTGAACTACAGGGTAATTAATTACATGAACTGTTTTTGAAGTAGACAGGTACGATTTATAGTCTACAGGAACTAGATTAGCCATTTCATCTCTTATTTCAATGATGTCAATGTCCGTCTCAGGTAAACCTTTTAGCATTTTTTGCCAAGCAGTTTTATCACTGATATGATTTTTCAAACTAACTTCAATTAACCCAGCTAATTGTCTGTAAGGAACCTCAGCTAGAATAATTGCTTGTATAGCTCCTTGATCTATCCAACGATAGGGAGTATTACTTGTTCTAGTAACACCTACTTTAAAATTACTTGTAAGTGCAATGTAAACAAAGTGTGGTTGTAAATGATGCTTCACCTCCCATTCATAATCTCTTAAAGCTATTCCGTTATGAATTTCACTCAACTCAGGTCTCATTATACTCGGACTTGCAATTGGACTTTCCATAAATTCTTTATAGGTAAGTCCCTCACCAAAAGATTTATTCATTTTTTCTCCAGATAAAATGGAGTTAAAATACCCCTCAAACTCAATGCGAATGGTTTGTCCAATCAAATGATTCATGTCAATTTGATTAATTGGTTCCAATACGTCGTACATTGGTAATTTGTATTGTGGTTGACAATCCACCAACTCTTTGTCCATCATTCTCAAATTTCCAATAATTTGCATAAAACAAATTTCTTACTTAAATATTAACTACCAAATTCATCTAATGTTAAGACGGCGGTATGGTGATTGTCTTACCGCAAAATGTGTTTATTTAATCAACGGTCAATACCCTTAATTATACCTTTTAAAAACAAAGTAAAACTTGTAAGAGAAACTCCTACTATCAATAGTGTTTCTGCTCCAAATAAATGAAGTATTTTAAATAATCCTGATAGGCCTAAAATAAAAACTGCGATATAGTTTATCGGCTTTAAAAATCGAATATCATTTGCCAGATAATTTTTCGTTAAGAGATGAAATGATACATAAAAAAACATGGTGAAAAATACTACATACTGCATATATTCAAATTCACTACCAATTTTAAAAGTATTAATGAGAATTGTAAACACCAAAACTACTAAAGGATAAATAATCCGATTATCTTTTGGTTGAACAAAAGAAGAATATGCGATATAAGCTGCAATATGTAACCAAAAAATGCCCATTGAAAAATCTGACACCCCTGCCCAATTTAACAACTTGAATAAATATGCTAATAGGAGCAAACTCAATGAAGTATATAGTAAAGTAATTAATGTGTTTTTCATTATTTTAATTTAGTAAAAGAGTTAATTTTTTTGCCTCCCCTTCAACATCGAAGGTTCCATAAATTACTTGATACACAAATTCTAAAATAGGCATATGAATATGGTAATCGTCATTGAGTTTATGAATACTTTCTGTAGCATAATATCCTTCGGCTATCATTTCCATTTCCATTAATGCCGACGATATAGAATATCCCTTCCCAAGCATCGTTCCAAATGTTCTATTCCTACTATATTTAGAATAGGCCGTTACCAATAAATCCCCCAAATATGCACTATCATCAGCGTCTCTGTCAATTGGATGAACTGCAGCAATGAATCGTTTTATTTCTCGAATTGCATTACTCACCAAAACCGCTTGAAAATTATCACCATATCCAAGACTGAGACAAATCCCGCAAGCAATAGAATATACATTTTTAAGTACGGCTGCAATCTCAGTACCATATATATCCGCACTTGGAAAAACTGAAATATATTCACAGCTGATAAGCGAACATATTTCATCGACAAATTTTTCATTGGTACTTGCAAAAGTCAAATAGCTTAGCTTTTCTTGAGCTACTTCTTCTGCATGACATGGACCTGTAATGACTCCAAAATCTGACTCTTTAACATCCTTATATTCAAATAGATATTCGCCAACAATTTTTAGAGAGTTTGGCTCCACCCCTTTTATGGCAGAGATTATCTTTTTACTTTTTAATTGATCTGAGGAAATATCTTTCAATAAATCAGCAATAAATGCTGACGGAGTTACTAGAAGAATACAATCATTATCTAATATGAGTTGTTCAATATTAGTGTCGGCTCTTAGGCGACTAGTATCCAATTGAACTGATCGAAGATATCGAGGATTTTGACCTTTAGCATTAATTGTTTTTGCCATTTTATCATCCCTGACCCACCAGTCAACAAACAGGCTTTTATTCTCCAATAAAATTTTTACTAATGCTGTCCCCCAACTCCCACTTCCTACAACTAAAATCCTATTCATATTTTTTACAATAATAATAGGTTATCTGACTATAATTTTTTGTGAATCAATCTTCTGTCCTTTTTGATCGTAAACAGTCAAAAAATAAACCCCAGAAGATAATTCCTCAGTATTTAATAAAAATCGAGCATTCCCTTTATAAACAGGTTCATTTAATATCTCCTTAACAACACTACCCTTAACATCTATTAGCTGAATAGTCACTTGATCATCATCTTTAAAAGTAATCGAAACCTCCACTGAAGACTCCACAGGGTTTGGGTACACCAAAAACTTATCCTTGACTATCAAGCCATTTTTTACTTTCAACTTAGATATCCATACATTATTTTTTCCAAGGCTGTCTCCATAACTTCCACATAACCAGACAACTCCTGGCTCATTGTACTTTCTTTGAATGTCTGTGTAGTCTCCCCAACGTTCAGCAGTATCTGCAACAAATGTATTGATTAAACTATCCCCAGATTTTAATCTTATAACATCGGAATAAATGGACTCTAAACCATCACTTTTATTATGATACACCGCACTTGTACCTGCATAATCATTTTCACCCACGTGGGAAAAAGTAATTAACATCGAATGATTATCGGAAACTGTCTCCCCTGCAAATGCAATAGAAGGATATGCAAAATCTAATTCATTAGAAAAAATAATTTTACCTTTTACCTCAGGTATTACATTCATTGAAGAAATAATCCCGTGATAAACCCCAGATCGAATATCATCGGTCAAAATACTTGACTGAACATAATGAATTTTATTATCATGGTATACAGCACTTAGTACTCGAGTATCATTAGTCTGTAATTTAAATCCAACAATTGGCTGATAGGCAGAGGGTGGCACACCATAGGGAATATCTGTAGTTAGTACTTTTAGTTTATGTTGAGCTTCACCAGATGTTGTTGAATTTGTTATTTCATGCAAAAACAGCGTGTCGTTTGATTTTGCATCAGGTCTAACTGACAAAAAATACATATTCTCTTGATCAAAATTTAAACCAGGTTGAACTGGGCAAATACTCCAAACAGGTTTATCATTATAATTTATCCCAGAAAATAGATTTTGTCTTAAGTCCTCATTTCCATCATAGCCATCTTGTTTATTTACTTGCCAAATAAAGCTCTCTACAAAACCTTCTTGCCAACTTTCATTATCTCTTAGGAGATTTACCGTAATGTATAAGTCCGTCTTATTATGACCAATAATCGGATAATCACTCCATGTACTTCCACCAAGTGGCTTTCCATTTAATGCATAAAAATTCCAAACTTTTGTAGGATCATTCGTCTCTGTAAAACCGACTACTATTCGGGTATCTGAGCTGTTACTCCCTTCTAGAAAAACAAGTATAAATCGATCTGACAATGGATCATAAATTACTTTAGGGTCATAATAACGATCAAGTAAACCCAATTGTCTATTAGTCATACCATATAAACTTCTAAAGGCTAATCTTTCTCCTTGCTCATTCAAGATGGTAACTGTTGTATTGATCGCACTAATTATGAATCCCCCGTTACTAATTGCCATCGTATTATCATTAGGAATTCCCGCTATTCCTAATGGCATACCATTAAAACTTGATTTTATACTAGGTCTCAAGTCTTCTGAGGAAGTTAAATAAGATGATTTACTTTTTACTGAGGTTCGTTTTCGTTTGGAGTCTAAAACTTTTTTTAATTGATTACTCCTCATAACTGGAACTGGAGCAGCTTCATGATTCTTAATCCTACTCAACTCCAATTGATTATCATTTTTGCCAAAATCTATCTGCCAATGCTTATATACAGAAATATCAGACGTACGCTTTGTTTTATTCTGACTAAAAACAAGAAAAAACAAGAAAAAAAAGACTAGTAATAAGGAACCTCTCATGCAGTAGGTCAAATATACTAAATGATATTCTAAGGTTTAATCTTGGCTATATTTTCCTTTGAAAAGAAAGAATCAGGAATAAGCTTATCAAAAATAATTTTAGAATAAACAATCGTTGTCTGGTATCCTGTTTTGTTAGCCGGCGTCATCACTAGTCTAGAGGCAAGTTTTCTTCCATCAAAAACCTTTAATTCACTACAAACCAATGTATTAACAACAGATATATCTTCATCGTAAAAGACCGTTTTTAATTGAATATATTCAATCTTATCTATGTATAGTAACAGTTTACCCCATAGAACATCTGCCGATGACTTAGGCAATAATTCAATTTCATAGCAATCTCTTCCTGACACCTTCTGACTTCCTATAATTTTAGCAGAATAATCATTAGCTAACCTCGTTAGTTTTACCAAATCATCAGCACTCAAGTCCGTACCCATCCAACTTTGATTGAGCATGGTTGCAGGTAATTTTACAGTTTTACGTATTCTAGGAAGGTAATTGTATACATTATTAGTAGTTTTTATATAAACTGTTCCTTTGTCCTTTTCAGGACTTGAAACATATGCTGCAGCATAATCACTTCCTTTTGACCATGTATTTAATGTCATATTTTTAGTCCACCTTGGACGCTTGATTGTAATATTTAATTCGGCATACATTGAAGATGAAACAAGCTTCTTTTCAACTTTTTTGAGTACTTGTAAAGCGTTTGGTTGATCTGATTTACCATAATTGTAAGCGAATAAAAAAATTATTAATGTGATGTATTTACAAAATGAATTAATCATTGATAGATAAACGTTATAGAAGCTATTTTGATTGCAAATCTTTATCTATAAATTCGCCCACAATATGACACGGGAGAATTATATAGAAAACAACCAAGATAAATTTTTAAATGAACTCTTTGATTTATTAAGAATACCAAGCATAAGTGCGGACTCTGCATACGCGGATGACATTCAAAAATGTGCTGAGTATACGGCTAATAAATTAAAAGAAGCGGGTGCTGATCATGTCACATTAGAACAAACTGCAGGTAACCCAATTGTTTATGGTGAAAAAATAATTGACCCTAATAAACCAACAGTGCTTGTATATGGTCATTATGATGTACAACCATCTGTACCCGATGAGTTATGGCACACTCCTCCATTTGAGCCTACAGTGAAAAATGGTAACATTTATGCTCGTGGTGCCTGTGATGACAAAGGACAATTTTACATGCATCTCAAAG
>CAJWLP010000027.1 GCA_913043145.1 uncultured Bacteroidota bacterium | reverse complement strand
TCAGTATCAAAGGTAAATGAGCAAATTTTGGCATAGTGTTCTCCCACCCTAAATATCGATATAACATTACATGTAAAGGTGCAGAGGGCAGCCATTCCTCACCACGAATAACATGACTTATTTCCATTAAATGATCATCCACAATATTTGCTAAATGATAGGTAGGCAGACCATCTTCTTTTAAAAGAACTTTATCATCTAATTGACTGCTATTGAATACAATCCATCCTCTTATTACGTCATGGAAACGTATTTCTTCATTTCGAGGCAACTTTACACGAATAATATATGCATCTCCTCGATTTAACCTTTCCTTTACTTCATCCTCACTAAGTGTAAGTGAATTTTTCATACTCATACGTGAAGTTGCATCGTACTTTGCACTCATATTACTAGCCTCAAGTTTAGACCTCATTTCGTTGAGTTCTTCTGGTGTATCGAATGCATAATATGCATAACCATCTTTTATAAGTTGTTGAGCATAGACAGCATATTTGTCCATACGCTCACTTTGTTTATAAGGTCCTAGTGGACCGCCCTGAACAACTCCTTCATCAATGTTAATCCCGAGCCATTCTAAACTTTGATTGATGTATTCTTCAGCACCTTCAACAAATCTTTTTTGATCCGTATCCTCAATTCTTAGAATAAATGTTCCTTTATGCTTTTTAGCAAAAAGATAATTATATAAGGCTGTTCTTACACCTCCTATGTGAAGTGGTCCTGTTGGGCTTGGTGCGAAACGCACTCTTACTGGTCTATAGCTCATCTCTTTAACAAGTATGCAAAAATAAGCTGAATTCGTTCATGTAAAGATTTGATTTTGAGAAGAAAATCCGAGCTATTCCTGAAGCTCTTTTATACCTGCCTCCGCACGATTATTTATGGTATCAACATATTCTTCATTATAAGCGAATGACATTGCTCGATTATAGAATTTTATTGCTGATTCAATGTTGTTATCCTTAGCATAAAGATCACCTAAATATAAGCAAGCATATGCCCCATAATACTCCTTGCTTTTAACCGCATAAAGCGAACAGGCTTCGTACATAATTAAAGCTCTGTTTATGAGCCCTAATTTTTCAAGCACTCGCCCTTTTCGATAGCAAAATTCTGCTTTCTCATCTGAATTTTTTAATTCACTTACTTTAAAACTATGAAGTAAATCATATGCCTCCCTATAATACCCTCCATCATATAACAGTCTAGATTTTAAAGTAACTGAATGCGGGTTTTCTTTATTTACATAGCGAGATGCTTGCTTATCCTCATTATTATTAGCTTTCCCTACATAGTTAATTTTTCTCTTATATAAATTAGCTTTATGATAATCTCCTTTTAAGATATAATACCAGCTAATTTTTTGATGAGCACTTTTTAGAAAAATTTCGCCCTCATAGTTGTCAAGAAAAAACTTCAAGTCGATGATAGCAGTCGAATCTCCTTGATATAGTTTAGATACACCCAAATAATATGATAACAAATAAAATGGTTCATAGGTTAATCCATAAGGACGACTTGTTAATGTCTTAAATGCTATATTATTTTTATTGAGTTTTAAGGCCATAGAACTCCTAAAATAATTACTCAATAAATTTTCTTTATAATCTTGCGTGCATTTGAGCATAATGTTCCAGGATCTAACCGGGTTTTTAGCCGCATGCAATAGAGAAAAAGAATATAAATAGGATGCCTCTTGAGCAATCAAACCTAGATAGTTTTCATCTGATTCATGCTGACTCAATGTCTCTAACAAATGTAAACCATGATTTGAATCCCCTTCAAACCCCAGAATTCGAATAATCCAATTGTAATTTTCAGGAATCGTTGACAGGTAAATTCTAAGAACTCCACGAGTTTTATTATTGGGAAGAAAATCAGGGAAAAGCTGATGATTGTCTTCAATAAGGTTCCATGCCTTTCTAACCTCCAAAGCAGAGTTATAATATTCCCCTTGCCGTGCTAATAGAGTGGCTGAATAAAAATGAATTTCAGATTGGACAAATTTCTTAAAAGGTGAAGAGTCCGAAAGCTGGTTGTAATGATTAAGAGCACTATTTTTAGCAAGCACATAATCATTATAAAAATGTTGATCCTCAGTAATAAAGACTTTGAGGTAGGCATTAAAGTGCAGCAAATATTCTACTGCACTATTACGAGGGTTTAAGTCTTTTTGTTGTAGTAAAAATTCTTTGGCAGATTCAAGACGTAGCTTGATATTTTCTTTTTGAACTACCTCTAGAGAACTATCTATAGTGAAGTAGTTGACTGATAAGCCAGATAAGTAGAATAATAAAATTAATATGAGGGTAAATCCGCGTATGCTGTTACTTTTTCTTGCGAACAGCTCTTCTTTTTGGCTTTGGAGATTCTTCTTCGACATGGTCTTCAATACCTGCCATTCGAGCATCAATTTGAATACGACCGCAGGCCTCGCAAATTACAATTTTTTTAGATTGTCTAATGTCAGACTGCAATTGAGGTGGTACTTTAGCAAAACATCCCCCACATGCACCTCTTAAAATAGGTGCTACTGCAATTCCATTTCTGAAATTATTTCTTATACGGTCATAAGCTTTAAAGATTTTAGCATCAATCGTTTTGGTTGCTTTCTCTCGCTCCTCTTGAATAGAAACTTCCTCTTTTTCTGTCTCTTCAGTAATTTCTTTAAGCTCATTCTTTTTAGTTTCGAGATCTTTTTCTCTTTCATCTAAAATAGATTGAACTTCTGTGATTAATTCTTGTTTGAGTGTTATTGATTTCTCAGCTTCACCAATTTTTTTCTCTGCTGCCTGAATAGTCAAATCTTGAATCTCAATTTCTTTATTAAGAGCATCAAACTCACGATTATTTTTTACATTATCTAACTGACCTTTGTACTTTCTAATTAACTCAGTCGAGGTTTTAATTTGCTCTCTATTAGCAAATATTTGAGAATTAAACGTCTCTATTTCTGTTTCAAAATTTGCTAAACGAGTATTTAATCCAATTAGCTCATCCTCTAGATCCGAAACTTCCATAGGCAACTCACCACGAATAGCTCTTAATTGATCAAGTCTTGTATCAATGGATTGGAGTTTATAAAGTTGTTCGAGTTTTTGTGCTATTGTTTTTACTGCCATTTTTATTGAAAATATTTAACTGGATTAGTATCTATCCTCGTTTTAAGGATTGCAAAGGTACTAAATTTTTCCCTCAAAATATCATATAATAAATCAATGGTGTACTTTTCGCTCTCATAGTGACCAATATCGCAAATCATTAGCTGCTTTTCCGCATCAAAAAAATCATGATATTTAATATCTGATGTCACATATGCATCTGAATTTGAATGTTTAGCATCCTCTATCAAAAATTGTCCAGACCCTCCACAAATAGATACGCGTTGTATGTTTTTTGTAATCGGTGTATATTTAACTACTTCTAACTCCATGGTTTTTTTGAGTAGGTCCAAAAAGTCTATTTCAGAGATTGGATTAGGGAAGTCTCCTACAATGCCAGCACCAACAAATTGATTGGAATTCAAAATTGGATACCATTCATAGGCCACTTCCTCGTATGGGTGAGTAGATAATAGCTGATTGATTACTTGATTTTGCAAATGATATGGGACAACAACTTCAATTTTCACCTCTTCTTCAGAAGATTGATTGCCAACTGAACCAATTGCAGGATTACTCCCCGCTAAAGGTTTAAAAGTGCCTATTCCACTTGAAGAAAAAGAGCAATTACTATAATTTCCTATATGACCGGCTCCAGCAGCGAATAATGCATCTAAAATAGCATCACAATTATCACTTGGGCAGTAAGTTGCCAGTTTTAAGAGCGAATTGGACTTGGATCTTAAAATACGCGTATTAATTAAACCTAATCTTTCAGCAATGCGTGCATTCACCCCATTTGTAAAAACGTTGTCCAAATTGGTATGTATGGCATAAATAGCAATATCATTCTTGATTGCTTTTTGAATTGTTCTTTGTACATAATTTGCATTATTAAATCTTTTCATACCACCAAAAACAATTGGATGATGAGCTATTATTAAATTACATTTTTCGTTAATTGCTTCCAAAACAATTTCTTCAGTACAGTCTAAACTAATCAATACCCCAGTTATATCCAGGGATTTTTCTCCAACTAGAAGCCCGCTGTTGTCATAACTCTCCTGATATTTAAGGGGGGCAACAGATTCAAGATAATCTGTAATAGATTTCAATTGCATGACACAAATTTAAATAAATCGAATTAGTGTATTAATGGACTAAACTTTCAACCAATATATGACATAAATCAACAGATTACAGTAAATCCCATAATACTTAAGATAAACTGTACAACGTTGTTGGAACACTGAAATTTAGATAAAATGTTTTAGACACGCTGTGAAAGTCAACGAAAAGTATGAAATAATATTGAACCTAACGTCTTAGCGACAAAAGAATAGATAAGTTTACCCTTAATTTTGCATGCAGATAAGTGCATGCAGTTTGACCAAAAAAAATGGGATTTAGAACGCTATCCCAAAACGAGAAATAAATCCTTAAGAGCCTGGAGTGCTATTGATGAGTTGATTCTTTCAAAGGTTAATCAATTTGAATTGCACGAAAAGAAAATAACGCTATACCATGACACATATGGGGCTTTAGCTTGTGCTTTGAATTCCTATCAACCCCTTAGTGTAATTTTACTATACTCTCAACTAAAAGCCATTAAAAAAAATTTTGAGATTAATGGAATACCCCCTCAGAATTTCCATTGGAATAATCCATTTAAGTTAAGAGAAACTATTGATTTAGGTCTTATTAAAATTCCAAAATCAATGGCATTATTTGAGTTATATCTTAAGAATGTTCACAAATCTACAAAAGATAATTCTGTCATTTTATGTGGTTTTATGACTAGAAATTTTACACCCAAAATAATTGATATAGCAGAACAATATTTTGAAGATGTATCGCAGAGTAAAGCAAAGAAAAAAGCTCGAATAATTATACTAAAAAAACCTAAAAAAGATATTCAAAATCAATTAAATTTTCAAAAGATTAAAAATGATTTAGGACTTACTATTAAACAATACCCTGGAGTATTTTCAAATAAAAAAATTGATTTTGGTACACTGCTGCTCCTTGAGTCATTACCCGAAATAAAAGATTATGATAAAATAATGGATTTGGCATGTGGCAATGGAGTTATTGCCGCCTATATTAGAAAACAAAATCCAAAGTGTTGTATCCATCTTATTGATGATAATTTTCTAGCTATCAGCTCTGCGAAATTAAATTTAATAAAGATAAATACTCATTTTCACTGGAAAGATGACTTTAAAATTAATATCAATAAAAAATTTAATCTAATTGCCTGTAATCCCCCATTTCATTTTGAATATGAAAATACCATTGAAATTGCTTTAAGTCTATTTAAAAATGCTAAAAAATATTTAGCTGAAAATGGTACACTAATTATTGTAGCAAATACTCATCTGAACTATAGAACACACTTAATTAAACTATTTGGTTCAGTAGAAACTATTGCGTCTAACGATAAATACGAGGTAATTTCCTGTTCTAATTCCTAAGAACCTATAATTCTTTTGCTTGAGCAACTAGCTCCGCTAAATCGAGCACTTCTACCTTATCTTCTTTTTCTGCGTGTTTTACCCCATCTCTTATCATAGTGGTACAAAATGGACAGTTTGCAGAAATAATTTCTGCTCCCGTTTCAATAGCTTCCTCTGTTCGTTCAATATTAATCTCTTTGTTACCCTGTTCTGCATCTTTGAACATTTGAGCACCTCCAGCACCACAGCACAATCCATTTTTTCTACATCGTTTCATCTCGACTAATTCTGCATCCAAAGCTTCCAGGATTTTTCGTGGTGCGTCATATACTCCATTTGCTCGACCCAGATAACAGCTATCATGATAGGTAATTTTCCGACCTTTAAATGATTCTTTTCCAAAAGTCAATTTCCCCTCATCGATCAACTCTTGTAGCAATTGAGTATGATGAATCACATCGTAGTTCCCACCTAAACTTGGATATTCATTTTTCAAGGTATTAAAACAATGCGGGCATGTTGTTACAATTTTTGAAATTCTATAGGCATTCAATGTAGCAATGTTTGCCATTGCCTGCATTTGAAATAAAAATTCATTTCCTGCACGTTTGGCAGGATCTCCGGTGCAACTTTCTTCAGTTCCAAGAATGGCATATTTTAATCCTACGTGATGTAGTATTTTTACAAAAGCCTTGGTAACTTTTTGAGCACGCTCATCAAAACTACCGGCACAACCCACCCAAAAAAGTACATCTGGTTTTTCGCCTTTTGCTACTAACTCTGCTACAGTTGGTACACTTATTTGTTCGCTCATTGAATAATCTAATTTTAAATTTCTTTCGACCAATTAGCTCGGTCTGTTGGTGAAAATTGCCAAGGTGCTTGATTATTTTCGATGTTGTTATTCATCATTGCCCACTCGGATGGCATTGCCGATTTTTCGAGTGTTTGATACTGACGCATACCAAATATAATCTCTACTGGATTAATATTGATAGGACATGCTTCTACACAGGCATTGCAGGTAGTACATGCCAATAATTCTTCCTGAGAAATTAAATCATGTAATGATTTACCATCATGATAATCCGACCCGTTTTTGTCTTTTGCCTTACCCAATTCTTCAGCACGATCACGTGTATCCATCATGATCTTTCTTGGACTTAATTTCTTACCCGTAATATTAGCTGGACAAGAACTTGTACATCTTCCACATTCTGTACAAGAGTATGCATCCAATAAATTTTTCCAACTTAAGTCAGTCACATCATTCACTCCAAATTTTTCAGGAGGGGGCATATTGGGATCAGCCTTGGACGGATCAAGCATCATATTAACTTCATTGGTAATCTCTGGCATGTTTTGAAATTCCCCTGATGGACTCAATCGGCTATACCATGTATTTGGGAAAGCTAAAAAGATGTGTAAATGCTTACTATAAGGTACATAGTTTAGGAAAAATAATATCCCTAAAATATGAAACCACCAAAACACACGTTCCAATACGACCAAAGTCGAAGTATCGTAATTGGAGAAAAGTCCCGTCAGATATTGTGACACAGGAAAACTCCCTGCAGCTATATAATGATCAGCTCCTCTAACTTGCAGTAATTGATCTACTGCATTCATCTTAAGTAGGGCAACCATCAAAACAATTTCAATGACGAGAATATATGTGGCATCTTTAGTTGCCCATCCTTTCATTTCTGGAGAATGGAATCGGGGTATTTTAACAATAAATCTTCGAGCTAGAAAGACAACACACGCTATCAATACGAGAACGGCTAGAATTTCAAAAAATCCAATGGCAGTATTATAAATCGAACCTAAAAACGATAATGAACGATGTGTGCCTGCAACACCATCAATGAGAATTTCTAGGACCTCAATATTAATTAACACAAACCCAATGTAGATGAGAATATGAAAAAAGCCGGCAACTGGTCTAACGACCATTTTACTCTGTCCCAGTGCAACCTTTGCCATAACCTTCCAGCGTTCAGCTTTTTGATCGTTGATAATTTCATCTTTCCCAAGAAATATATTCCTTCGAATTTGTTTTACCTTTTTGATAAAAAAGTAGATGGCAACTCCCAGAACGATAACAAATAGTAATTGTTCAATATACTGCATCTTGATTAAGTTCAAAAATAGAATAAATGATGAGTTAGACTTATTTTAGATCAGTTAGATTTATTTTAAATATCTACATAATAAATAGTTTCCATATTAAAACAATCCTCTTATTTTTGCAGCCGCTTTTGTAAGAATTTAATTCTAACAAAATTTATATTAAAGTAGGTGCGGTAGCTCAGTTGGTAGAGCAAAGGACTGAAAATCCTTGTGTCGGCGGTTCGATCCCGCCCCACACCACAAAGCCCCATCATATTGGGGCTTTTTTTGTACCCCTACTTACAAGCAATCACACTTATTTCCACATTGACATTTTTGGGTAAATTTTTTACAGCTACAGCTTCTCTAGCTGGTGGATTATTAGTAAAATAACGGGCATAGACCTCATTGATTTCGTCGTAGTGATCCATAGAAGACATGAATATGCTGCATTTTACCACATGTTCAAATTTCATCTTTACTGCAGATAAAACTGCCTCTATGTTTTTCATAACCTGCTCGGTCTCTTCTTCGATTGATGTTAATACCAATTCCCCACTGAGTGGATCTAATGCAATTTGTCCACTACAATAAAGGGTATCATTAGCAAGAACTGCTTGACTATAAGGACCAATGGCTGCTGGTGCATTTGATGTGTTTATTATTTTTTTCATGTTCTTATAATTGTAGTCTACATTTGCTTCTAATGAAAATTGCAGTTAAAGGTCAAGTAAATCAAGTTGAAGAACTGAAAAACCTCATTTCTGAACATTCATTAATTCCATTCAAAATTAGTGAAATTGACACGTATGATGTCATATTTGATCTCGATTTTGATGATAGTCCTGAACAATTACAGTTATATAACCAGCTAAAAGCAAAACTTATTATAGTTGGCTCTGTTAAAATTCAATTAGAGGAACTATATGCCGAAATAGGTAGCCATCCATCATGTACTATTATTGGGATGAACACATTGCCTACATTTATCAATCGAAAGGTCATCGAATGTTGTGCTATTAATGACCAAGACAAAATCATTGCAAGTGATTTTTTTAATCAATTAAAACTAGAATATCGCTTTGTAAAAAGCCGCGTTGGACTTGTTACCCCTAGAATTATTTGTATGATAATTAATGAAGCATATTACACCGTTCAAGAAGGTACTGCAAGTAAAAAAGATATTGATCTGGGGATGAAACTGGGTACAGCATATCCAAAAGGACCTTTTGAGTGGAGCCAAGAAATTGGATTGGATCATGTGTATGAAACCCTAGATGCTTTATATCAAGACACTAGCGACGAACGCTACAAAATTGCATCACTTCTCAAAACAGAATATTTCAAAGAATTTATATCATAACAAATGAACATTGCATTAATTGCCCATGACGGCAAAAAAGCTGATTTAGTTTCTTTCGTTTTACAACGAATGGATTTTTTCAATCGAAAAGAATTAACCCTAATTGCAACTGGGACCACAGGGAAAATGATTATGGATGCAGGAGTAAGTAATATTCAACGTGTTGCGTCTGGACCCCTTGGTGGTGACGCAGAAATTGGTGCTATGGTGACACGAGGTGAAATGGATGCTATCATATTTTTTAGAGATCCTCTGGATAAACACCCACACGATGTAGATATATCCATGCTACTAAGATTATGCGATGTTCATAATGTTCCTTTAGCAACTAATCAAAAATCTGCTCATATTCTGGTTTCTTTTTTTAATGAAAAGATAGAACCCCTTAAAACTGCTGACCTATAAAGAAGTGAAATTGAGAGGGTTCGTCTCTGAATCCTTGATCTAATGCCCAAGCATAATCCACTCCTAAAAGACCAAACATTGGAAGGAATAACCGCACACCAACTCCAGCAGCTCTTCTTACGTCAAAAGGACTAAACTCTTGAATGCTTCTAAAAGCATTACCCGCCTCTAAAAATGTCTGAGCATAGATAGTGGAGGATTGACCAACGGTTAGCGGATAACGAAGTTCTAATGAATATTTTGTATAAATAGGTAATCCTTGCTGGCCAGATATTGGATCACTGATTCTACCTTCATCGTATCCTCTTTGAGAGACTATATCAGTTCCGTATAATACAAAATTGGATAGACCGCTACCTCCAACTCGAAATAATTCAAATGGAGAATATCCTACATCATTATTCCAAATGGATACAGCTCCAAATCGGTAAGAAGGTGAAATTACAAATTTTCGTTTACCTGTACCCATACCTAAAAACCATTGCCCATTAAATTTTGTTTTTGCAAGCTCTATCCATCGAAATCGTTCTTGTGGTGACATTGTAGGATCAGAAAAATCCTTACCTGAGATTAGTGAATAGGGTGGTGTAAACTGGAAACTAGCCATGAACGAACTTCCTTCAGTAGGATATATCGGGTGATTAGTACTATTTCTAGAAAGCGTGGTTGTTATACTAATATTATTTGCATTACCATTCGTGAAACCAAGTTCTGACGCACCAAATGACGTCCAATTTTTTAAACCATATCGTTGATAGGTAAGTGAGGTACTGAATGAAAAATAATCATCTGGAAACTTGAGTTGTTTACCAAAAGCAATACTACCTCCTGTAGTGGTAAATTTTGGTCGATCACTACTAAACTGAAAAGTCGATTGAACATTGTGAAAAATACTCACACTCAGAGAATTGGGTTTTTTACCGCCTAACCAAGGCTCACTAAATGAGAAGTTGTACCCCTGATATTGCGGACCATTACTTTGAATTCGAAGAGACAATCGTTGCCCATCTCCAGATGGTATTGGATCCCAACCACCTTTTTGAAAAACTTTCCGAGAACTAAAATTATTGAGTGTTAGTCCTAGTGTACCTACAAATCCTCCAAAACCTCCCCATCCACCAGACGCTTCTATTTGGTCACTTGGCTTTTCAACTACTTTATACTCAATATCTACTGTTCCGTTCTGAGGGTTAGGCATAGGGTTGACATCTAGACCTTCAGGATCAAAAAACCCTAATTGAGCAAGCTCTCGCATACTTCGTTGTATATCAGATCTACTGAACTTATCTCCCGGTCTTGTCCGTATTACACGCAAGGCTACATAATCACTAGTTTTATCATTACCGACTATACTTACGCGATTCACTGTCGCTTGCTTACCCTCATAAACCCTCATTTCTAAATCAATACTATCATTCTCTACTAAGACCTCTACTGGATTTACATTAAAAAACAAATACCCATCGTCCATGTATAAACTTGACACATCAAATCCATTCTCACTCATGAAAAGCTTACTTTCTAGTTTTGATTGATCGTAAACATCCCCAGCTTTAATTCCCAATAATGTATCTAAAAGTGACGTCCTATACTTGGTATTCCCCACCCATGAAATATTTCTAAAGAAATATTTTTTACCCTCGTTGATTCCAATTTTAACAATTACTCTGTCTTCTGTAATTTGTTGAATGGAGTCATACAATAAGTATGCATCTCTATATCCTAGAGAGCTGTATGCCTGAACAATACCAGATTTCGTTTCCTCATATTCATCTTGAACAAATTTTGAGGTAGCAAAAAAATTATACTTTTTATACCGCCGTTTTGGCTTGATGATTTTTCGAAGTTTTTTGCTCGATATATTTTTATTACCAACAAAAACCAGATCTTGCATTTTCACTTTTTTACCACGATCAATAGCAATTCTTAAAATCTGAAAATTTGGTTTTTTAGGGTCTGCATCTCGAGATATGGAGGTCTTTACTCCATAAAAACCTTTTTCATGAAAATAATCAAGAATCTCTGATTTAGTTTTATTTATGAGATCCTCTGTAATGAGTTGATTTGTCTGAAGAGAAATCTCATCCCTAACATTATTTGTTTCAGATTTTTTAAGTCCTTTGATAGAATACTTTGAGAGTGCAGGTCTTTCTACCACAGAAATATTGATGGAAATATTGCCATCCTTAGCCTTAATCAATCCAATTTCTATATCACTAAATAACTTTCTCTTCCACAATTTACTAATTGCTTGTTTAGTGTCATCACCAGGTATTGTAATTGATTGACCCACCTTTAAACCCGAGGTAATAAGGATTAAACCATCTGGAGTATAATCATTCCCACTAATTGTAATCGCTTCTATATTATATTTAACAGGCTTTTCAAAGTCAACAATAATTTTTGTGCTGTCTATAAACTGAGCATTCAGATTTAGAGAAAATATTATCCCAAAAAATAACACTATATTCTTTATCAAAGTCATTCTAAGCCAATTGTTCACTTGTTTTTCCAAATCTTCGTTCTCTTTTTTGGTAATCTATTATTGCCTCACGCAGATGTTCTTTTCTAAAGTCTGGCCACAATACATTAGTGAAATATAATTCACTGTAAGCTATCTCCCAAAGCAAGAAATTGCTTATTCTATGTTCGCCACTTGTTCGAATCATCAACTCTGGATGAGGGTATTTATGCGTTGTCAATGTATTATTTATCAATTTTTCATTGACATCATCCAAGGATATTTTCCCATCAATTGCTCGTTTGACAATATCTCTAGTTGCATTAACTATATCCCACTTTGCACTGTAACTTAACGCCAATATTAACGTCATCTTGGTATTGTTTTTTGTTACCTCAATGGCTTCTTCAAGCTCTTTTCTACAATCCTTGGGTAAGGTTGTTTTGTCACCAATTGCTTCAAGCTTAATGCCGTTCTTCATTAATGTACCTGTCTCTTTTTTAATGGTTTTTACAAGTAGGGTCATCAATGCATTAACTTCTATTTTAGGCCTGTTCCAATTTTCTGTACTGAACGCATAAAGTGTCAAATATTTGACTCCAAGCTCTGCACAACCCTCTGAAACCTCGCGAACAGCTTTGACCCCATTTTCATGACCAAATATTCGATATTTCCCCTTTTCCTTAGCCCATCTTCCATTTCCATCCATTATGATGGCAATGTGTTCAGGCAATCGTTCTGGGTTAATATTTTCTTTGATCATCTGCAAATTAGTAAGGACATTGAATTGGGGTAAATCGGTAAGATATCTTAAAAATAGACTGAATATACCAATCATTTAAATCAGGATTACCCCTCATATCTCCATCCTTTGCTAAAGGTCTTCCATCGGGTGTTAATTCCCAAGACCTATCAACAAATCGATTAATTGAACCATCAGCATTTTCAACGTCTGAATATACTCCACTGACATCATCTAAATAATCAGTAAATGTTCTTCTCCATGCTGTTTCAAATCCTAAAATTAAGTTATCAGTTACGGCATATTTTATTCCTCCACCAAGTGGAATTGCAAATTGAATCAAGCTATAATCTTGATTTTCGGTAGCTAAATTCGACAAGTCATACCATTTGCCGTCTAAGTATGCCTCTGGCTTGTGCATGAATATCGATACCCCAGCTGTCGCATAAAAAGTTGCTTTTGTGTGAATATCTCTATTACTAAAAGGTTTAAAGTTGAATTCTAAAGCATTAGAAAATTCATAAATATTGTTTCTAAAGCTTAAATTTCTGATTTGGTGATCTGTAAAATTACTATCTGCACCCGATATCTTGAGATAGGACAATGTAGGTCTATAGGACCAGTATTCATTAAAATTATAATTTAAGAATACACCTCCTGAAAAATGAGTTTCTTTAGGAGAAATATTGTATGCTAAGTCTCCATGATAATTAGATGCCCCTATGGCTCCGCCAAGTTCATATGACTGAGCTGATACACCAAAATTCATCATAGCAAATATCCAAACAAGTACAGATGTTGTTGATAGCGATTTTATGATAGGCACTTTATACAATACGCAAAAGTAAACGGGATGTTATTTATCTTGTTATGAAATGGATAATTTTACCCATTTTACCATTAAAAAGTTGGGCATGATGGTCTATTACCATGAATCCGATACATAATCGTCACACCAAAAATTCCATAAACATCATTATTGTCAGGATCACCCCTGCGATTATTTAATAATTCATCGTGAAGTACCTCGCTTCGATCAGCCATAGCTGCAGACATAGGGCCATATTGTGCTGTAAGCCGCTGTGGGTCTACATACGTCTCACTTACATCATCCATGTAGTCTGTGAATGTAAAACGCATTCCATAATCAATACCTACAATCCAATTGTGACTTAATTTAAATTTAAAGCCTGCTCCTACTGGAATAGCTATCTGAGTTAAGGCATATCGTTTGCGATCATTGAATTCAGTAGTCTCTTGTCCTTCTGTACCCAATGGCTGTAGTTCAACTATTTCTCCATTTCTATCTGCTAATTCTGCATATACCCCAGGAGTTAAGTAAGCAGCCATTTGACCATTGGGATTGTATTTAAATTCAGCTTTTGGATTAAACTTAAACACACTAAATCCAGAATAAACATAGGGTATCACACCTGATTTTGCTCTTCTGTCTAATGTATTAAAATTGTATTCTAAGGCACCAGTGAAGTCCCATAGGTCAGATTGAAAACTGAGGTTTCTAGCCAAACGATCTTCATACCAATCATCTCTACCTTCTATTTGCCCATACTGTGCACTCAGCCGGATAGTCAATCTCTGTTGAGGTGAATATCGGGTGATGATGCCAAAACTTGGCTTCATAGCTTGAGGCTCAAACGTTGTTTTAACTAGATCACCTTTATAATGACTAAACCCGCCAATTAAACCGAATTCTAATGAGCTTGATTTAAACCAACGTTGGGCAGAGACACTTTGAACACCAAAGATAAAGATCAAGGAAATACTTAAGATTGTTTTGACTGTTATTTTTTTCATGATTTTAGAATATCTATGAAAGATACATGTAACTGTAGCTAACAAAGATAATATTCTAAACGAAATTGAAATAAGAAATATTTTATGACTTGCCCTTATGAAAGGGTATAGAACTCTGTTTTTTCGTAAGTATGATTAATTATTACTCCAGCACTTATCAGATTTACCAGAATTTTCGAAGCCCTCCACTTACTAATATTTACCATCTTTCGAAATTGCTGAAGTGTTATTCGATCATTGTCCTCTAGGTATTTAAGAAGTGCTTCCTCATTCTTGCCATACTTAATAAGCGTTCCTTTATTACTTGATTGTCTTTTTAGTACATCAACAACAATTTTACTCGCCAAAAGACTTTTGTCTTTATTACGAATATGAACCCACCATTTGCCATCCTCTCCTTTTGCTGAATATGGTTTTAACTCTCCTTCTGGTATAGTACATTCCAAGATTATTTTGCCCCCAATATTATGTTCCTTTAGCTCTAATTCTATTTCTGGTTTACAGTAAAACGAAGCAGCCAAATCAAGCATATACTTTTCATCTTCACTTCGAATACCTGCAATACTCCGATTATCTCTTACCCCAACCAAGAGAACACCTCCTTTGTTATTGGCAAAACTGACCATTGTTTTTGCAATTTTGGAGGCACTACTTATCTCTTGTTTATAATCAAGAGTTTCACCTTCTCCATCAATTAAGTATTGTTTTATTCGGTCGATCACCCGTATTTAAATAGATTTTAATTCTTGTAACGCAGACCTATACTCTGCTATTATTTCAACAACAATGTCTGCTGCTGGTTTTATATCATCGATGTAACCGCTAATCTGACCAATCTCAAGCTCTCCTTCTTCAAGGTCCCCTTCAAACATTCCCTTTTTTGCTCTTGCCCTCCCTAAAATTATTTTTAATTCTTCTTCAGATGCCCCACTCATTTCTGCACGAGCAATTTGTTCCCAAAACTTATTTTTTAAAAGGCGTGCAGGTGTAAGTTTTTTTATACTCAGTTGCGTATCACCGTCTTTGGCTTTTAAAATTGCTTTTTTAAAATTGATGTGAGCTGAAGACTCTTCAGAAGTTACAAAACGACTACCAATCTGAACACCCTCTGCTCCCATAGCCATTGCTGCGAGCATTGTTCTACCTGTACCTATTCCTCCAGCTGCAATTACTGGAATATTGACGGCTTTACATAGTTGAGGAACAAGTACAAGTGTAGTTGTCTCTTCCCGACCATTATGACCTCCTGCCTCAAAACCCTCTGCTACAATGGCATCCACTCCACAAGACTCCGCTTTTAAAGCAAACTTTTCGTTACTTACCACATGAACAACTTTAATCCCTCTTTCCTTGAGGTGTTTTGTCCAAATAGCTGGATTCCCTGCTGAGGTAAAAACAATTTGAACTTTTTCTTCAATGATTATCCTAATTAACTTTTCAATGTCGGGATATAACAATGGAATATTCACACCAAAAGGTTGATTAGTTGCTTTTTTACACTTTTGAATGTGTTCTCTTAAGATATCTGGGTACATACTACCTGCACCAATGATTCCAAGTCCTCCAGAATTACTAACAGCACTTGCTAATCTCCATCCACTACACCAAATCATCCCTGCTTGAATAAGGGGGTATTTAACCCCAAACAAAGACGTAATTCGTTTTGTCATTTGGCGAAGTTAGGAAATTGTTAAAACAGATAATCGATGAATAAGAATAAGTTTTCTTATTAACTTCGTTTTATGAATTTCTCCTATTGGGAAAAAGAATACTTAATTTCTCCTTCTGACTACCTTATTGTTGGAATGGGGCTTGTTGGTCTTCAGACGGCAATCAATCTCAAAGAAAAATACCCAAAAGCTATTGTTACAGTCATTGACAGGCATGGCTGGGGGCTAGGAGCTAGTACGCGAAATGCAGGATTTGGATGTTTTGCAAATATCTCTGAAATATTAGACGATCTAAAAAATGACACCATTAAGAACGTATACGAAACGATATCAAAAAGATACCATGGGCTTATCAAACTTCGAAAAAAATTTGGCGATGATAATATCGACTATCAATCTAAAGGTAGCATTGAAATATTCACTCACAAAAATAAGAATGAACTTCACGAAGCCATTGATAGTTTACAGGGAATTAATACTATTTTATCCCAGGAACTAGATCTTAAACGTGTTTTTACCTACAAAAACAATAATTCTCTACCCAATGTGATTGGCACAATTCACAATGATTATGAAGGGCAACTCAATACAGGAAAACTATACCATACTATTTATAAATATGCTCAGAATTTAGGAATCAATTTATTAGGTGGTTTGGAGGTTTTAAACTGGGAGAGTAATGCTGAAATAACCATATTCACTAGACAACAGATTAATTTAAGAACTAAAAATCTAATATTGTGTACCAACGCATTCACTCCAAATTTAGTCGATGAGGATATTTCCCCGTGTCGAGGACAAATCATTGTTAGTGAAAAGATGGAACAACTACCGATTGAAGGTCTTTATCATTATGACAATGGTTACTATTATTGGAGAGATATTGATGACCGCATTCTTCTTGGAGGTGCTAGAAACTACGACTCTATTGGAGAAACCACAAATAAAATTGAGACTAGCGATGTAATTATTTCTGAACTCAAACGCTTCATGGAGAAGCAAATTACAGGCAAACCTGTTGCGATAGAATGTCAATGGAGTGGCATTATGGGGATGGGAAAATCTAAACAAAAAATACCCATCATTAAAAAAATAGAACCTCACGTGTATGTTGCAGCTAGACTTGGGGGCATGGGGGTGGCACTAAGTGCCAGTGTTGCCGAGGATATCCAAAAATTATTGGATTAATCCTAGCCTTTCAAGATACCTCGTGCTATAACGATTCGCTGCACTTCACTTGTACCCTCGTAAATTTGAGTAATTTTTGCATCCCGCATCATTCGCTCTACATGGTACTCTTTTACAAAACCATAACCTCCATGAACTTGAACTGCCTCTGTAGTAACCCACATTGCAGTTTCTGAAGCATACAGTTTTGCCATACTCGATGCCTGTGAATAGTCTTCGCCCGCATCCTTAAGGGCAGCTGCTTTAAAACATAAAAGTCTTGAAGCTTCAATACGAGTAGCCATATCAGCAAGCTTGAATTGAATAGCTTGGTGGTTCATGATTTCAGTACCAAATGCTTTTCGCTCTTTCGAATACTGCAATGCTCTCTCGTAAGCTCCGCTTGCAATACCTAATGCTTGAGAAGCAATCCCAATACGCCCGCCACTAAGTACTTGCATGGCAAACTTGAATCCAAATCCTTCCTCACCAATACGATTGTCTTTGGGTACTTTCACATCTTGGAACATGATTGAATGAGTATCAGACCCTCGGATTCCTAATTTATCTTCTTTATTCCCAACTGTGAATCCCTCCATATCTGAAGTTACAATTAAGCAATTAATGCCCTTATGTCCTTTTTCTACATCTGTTTGAGCCATTACCAAGAAAGTACTTCCAGTCTTCCCATTAGTGATCCAATTTTTGGTTCCATTTAATAAATAATGATCGCCCATATCAATTGCGGTTGTTTTTTGACTGGTGGCATCACTACCTGCTTCAGGTTCGCTTAAACAAAACCCACCATGGATTTGACCGCTTGCCAATGGTTTAAGGAAACGTTCCTTTTGATCATCATTCCCATATTTCTCTATTCCCCAACAAACCAATGAGTTATTTACGCTCATTACTACACTTGCACTTGCATCTACTTTAGAAATTTCTTCCATGGCTAATACATAACTAATCGTATCCATACCACTACCACCCCATTTAGGATCAACCATCATCCCCATCATACCTAATTCTCCTAATTTTTTTATTTGTTCAGTTGGGAATCGCTGGTCATTGTCTCTTTCAATGACACCAGGTAATAACTCTGATTCTGCAAAATCTTTTGCAGCTTGTTGTATCATTAAATGCTCTTCTGAAAGTTTAATATCCATACCGTTTTTTCACAAATGTATAGTAAACCCCTCCGAAAATCTTTATTTTAGGAGCATGGATGGGCTTGTTTAGAATGGGGTTAAAAAAGAAAAAAATAAAAGATAATATTTGCTTTTTCTAAAAATGAGTCAATTCACCCCAAATTACCTTAAAAAAGGCGATACTGTAGGTATCGTGTCTCCCGCTCGACATATTGATAGAAAACAGGTTGAACCTACCATTGAATGGCTCGAAAAATTTGGACTCAAAGTACAACTTGGACCAAATATGTTTAACATATTAGATCAAATGGCTGGTTCTGATTCAGATAAAATTAGTGACTTTCAAGGCTTTATTGACAACCCAAATATTCAAGCAATCCTATGCTCACGGGGAGGGTATGGATCGGTTAGAATATTAGATCAACTGAATTTTCAACCAATAATTGATCAAAAAAAATGGATTCTTGGTTATAGTGATGTAACAGCTATCCATTCACATATTCAAGCTAATTATGGATTCCCAACCCTTCATTGCACAATGCCCATCAACATCACAGGGTGTGATGACTTGAATGAAACCATTAGTAACCAAAGTTTAATTGATGCTTTGTTTGGTAAAGATTTATCATACTCTTTGCCTAACAACCCATTAAACAAATATGGGGTAGCTAGTGGCACTTTGGTTGGAGGAAACCTCAGTATGATTTATAGCTTGTGTGGTTCTAAATCTGATATATCTACCGATGGATCTATACTATTTTTGGAAGACTTAGATGAGTATTTATACCATATTGACCGAATGATGATGAACCTCAAAAGGACAGGTAAGTTGCAAGCTTTGTCTGCACTAGTAATAGGAGGTATGAGTGAGATGAATGATAATCCCATTCCTTTTGGAAAGAATGCTATACAAATTATTTCAGATCATACCAAAGCTTATGATTATCCTGTCTATTTTGGATTAGATGCTGGTCACACTAAACCTAATCTATCACTCAGACTTGGTATGAGTGCTCACATCCGTGATAATAGGCTATTTTTGCCTGCCTAGAACAATATGGCCATTTATCAAGCAGGCAAACAACTTACTAAATTTATAATCAGTGGGATTCTCGCTGTTGGGGTGGACTTCGTTGTATATTTTATACTGTCTCAATACATAGGAACCAATGAGTCAAAAGCATTAAGTTTTTGCTCTGGTATGATTGTAACTTACAATTTGAATAAATACTGGACATGGAGGCAAACCGATAAAAACAATAAACGTCTTTCGCTATTTGCTATGTTATATTTTGCCGCGTTAATCATTAATGTATCCACAAATAGTTTTCTCATTAATCGCATACCAAACTATCTATTTCGATTTTCATTAGAATCAGAAGTGCAACAAATCATTCAATCATACGCCCTGAGTTTAGACAAATTTTTAGCGTTCTTCTTCGCAACAGCCTTGAGTGCCACTGCTACTTTTATTGGACAAAAGTACTGGCTCTTCAAACAAAAAGATTAGTCTAGTATTCGGGTCTATTTAATATGGTATCTGCAATCAAAGCAGATTTTAAATCAAAAGAAGACTCGCTTTTTTTAACTTCATCATCAATTCGCTGTATTTCAGAAATATCCTCCCTAATTTCTTCTATTGGTGGACCTGTATTAGCATCATGTTGATTTTCAATAATTGAATCTTCTTCATCCAGAAATTCTGCATCAATTTTAGATTCTTCAAACTCATCGTCAAAAGTTTCATTTTCAATATCTTTAAAGGTTTCGTTGGGAGTGTCTTCCAATTTCTTCTCCATCATTTCACGTAGGATTTCATCAAATGTTGGGAGCTTCGAAGTCGGTTTTTTTCTTTTATCTGAATTTGGTGAAGAATTAGGAAATTGTTGTGTTTTTTTGTTAGCTTTATATGCTTTATATAGCAACCAAAAAAATACAGGTAAAAATTTATAAAAATTCTCCATTTAACTAAACGAAGGTAATGAAAAAAAAACTTGTATTAAGCCTAGGATCAAATCTTGGGAATCGTTATGCCTATTTAATAATGGCCATTCGAAAAATTGAAAAATCTTTTGAATCAAAGCCCGTAATTGCCAATTTTTATGAAACTCCTCCCTGGGGAAATGAGAATCAATCTCGTTTTGTTAATACCGCTATATATCTTCATACGGATATCACTACTGAACAATGCTTTAATAAAATTCAAAACATCGAAAAAGAAATGGGTCGAAAAAAAACAGAAAAATGGGGCCCTCGATTGATTGACATTGATATCCTTTTTTATGAATCAGATATTGTGAATAAAAATGAATTAATGGTCCCTCACCAACATCTTCACGAACGTGCTTTTGTTCTTGTTCCAATGCAAGATATTCTACCGCATTTTATTCACCCTTTAATTAATAAGACCGTTACTGAACTTTGTAATGACTTAGATAATAACACATCATTATTTGCAAAAACAGTTTAGAATGAATAATTTACATTGTGTTGGAAATATTAGTTATTGGCATTCTATTCTTCGACAAGAATCTGACTTTATCTATACTAATCATACCTTTCAAAAGCAGTCCTTCTTATCTCAATTTGAAATTATGACAAGCAATGGAAGGCTCAAGTTAAGTATCCCTACACAAAAAACCTCAAGAAAAGGGATGTTCGATAAAGTCCTAATCGATTACTCTAATAATTGGCAAATTGAAATGTGGCGATCTATCCAAAATGCTTATAGCAAATCCCCTTTTTTCCTTTACTATGGTTATAAAATTGAGGAAATCATTCTAAAAAAACATATCACACTAATTGATTTTAATTGGCAAATGTTTAATGTAGTAAGTGGGTGTATTCACTCGCCACATAACATGAAATTAGATCAAGAAGAAGTGGCAATATATAATCAAAATTCTCTTAAAAATTTATCAATCTACCCTCAAGTTTTCGATGATCGGTGGGACTTTGAGACCAACCTAAGTATAATCGATTTACTATTTAACTTAGGGCCCGAAACAATCGATTACCTTTTAGGCATTCGAGTATGATCCCATTTTACTGAATTTTTTGATTCGCTCATTAACTAATTTTTGTGGTTTCAATTCAGCAAGTTCTTTGATGTGTTTCTTTAGTTCTGCTTTTAGCGTCTTACTCATCATCTCAGGATTATTGTGAGCTCCACCAAACGGTTCGGGAATTATGCCATCAATCAATTTATTTTTGAGCATCTGATCTGCTGTAAGATTAAGAGCTTCTGCTGCTTTTTCTTTGTATTCCCAACTATGCCACAAGATCGATGAACAACTCTCTGGGGAAATCACTGAGTACCATGTATTTTCGAGCATTAAAACACGATCTCCAACACCAATTCCCAAAGCTCCTCCACTTGCTCCTTCACCAATAACCACACAGATAATAGGCACTTTCAAAGTGGCCATGACCATCAAATTTTTAGCAATTGCTTCGCCTTGTCCTCTTTCTTCGGCTTCAAGACCTGGGAATGCTCCTGGCGTATCAATTAAGCAGATTACTGGCAAATCAAACTTTTCAGCAATTTTCATGAGCCGCATTGCTTTTCGATATCCCTCTGGATTTGGCATTCCAAAATTTCGATACTGTCGCTGTTTGGTTGTTCTTCCTTTTTGCTGACCAATAATCATCACATTGATATTGTCAATTTGAGCTATACCGCCCACCATTGCTTTGTCATCTCCAACATTTCGATCACCGTGAAGTTCAACAAAATTTTTGGTGATTGCACAGATATAATCTAGGGTGTATGGTCTATCGGCATGACGAGATATTTGAACCTTTTGCCATCCCGTAAGATCTTTGTAAAGATTCTTTTTCTCGTTGTTTATTTTCTTCACTAACTGAGCAACCGTGTCACTCATATCTACCTTACCTTTTTCGTGGGTTTCTTGAGCTTTTTCAAGCTGTTCGTACAACTCTTCCAAAGGTTTTTCAAAATCTAATAATATAGGCATTGAACTTATTTGATAAACAAATGTATAAATCTATTCGGAATAGAATGAAATAAATTTAAACAGAAATTTTAAGTAATGATTTTAAATAGTAATAGGATTTAATAAAACAAAAAACCCAACTCATCGATGAGTTGGGTTTTGCGGACTGGACGGGACTCGAACCCGCGACCCCCTGCGTGACAGGCAGGT
>CAJWLP010000026.1 GCA_913043145.1 uncultured Bacteroidota bacterium | reverse complement strand
CTTTAGTAATTAGCTATTTTTCAACTTCTTTTGTCCAAAATACCCATTTTAAATAAATCTTAAAATGTCTAAAAATACTAATTATGGTCATATTATATATTGTAACTAGTAGTTATCTAATTAAGTAAACAGAACCTTTATAATAATGTGTGTTACCCCTAAAATCTTTTGCTTTTATTTGATATAAATAATAACCAGGTAATGCATTTTTTCCATCCCATGAAGATTGACCCTCACCAGTTACAAATATTTTTTCACCCCAACGATTATAAATGGTCATTTGATAACTTTTGACTCCAATCCCAATGGGCATAAATCCTTCATTTAGTCCGTCATTTGTTGGTGTAAATGCATTAGGTATATGTAGATTATAAGCATATGATATGTATAGGTTCTTAGTTAAGCTATCTAAACAACCAAAAGGAGAAATAACCCATTGTTTAATAGAATATGCTCCACTATCTGAAAAAGTGTGTTCAAAATTAGGTGTGCTATATATTGCCCCATCACTTATATAATAATAGATCGAATCTGCACCTATACTTTGGTCGGTACACAAAATTTCAGAACTGAATATATCCGCTGTTTCTGGATACAATTGAAAGTCTGATGATGGTAGTGAATGTATGGTTATGTTTTTGGTGGTGGAGTATTCACAACCAGGTATCGTAGTTATTCTTAAATTTACTAGATAGTTACCACTGGTAGTATACAGGTATTCAAAGGAATCCAATTCCTCAATACTATTTCCATCACCCATTTCAAAAATAGCTTTCGATATAGGCTGTAAGTTGCCTTGTGAACGATTATATATCCAACCTAATTCGTTTTCACATCGATCTTGGATTAATAAATCAGGTTTAACTACATGAGTTATATGAACAGAGTCAGTTGTTAAATATGAACATCCAAACTCATTTGATACCATTAATGTCACGGTATATTTTCCTGTATCTAAAAACGAATGTGAAAATTCTTGATTACCCTGATTTAAACCATCGCTTAAATCCCATTTGTATGTATTGTTTTCTGTACTTGATTTAAATTGAACAAAGTTATCGTCACAGGGTTGGTCATAGAGTATTGATGAATATGGTTCAGGTCTAATTATGACGCTATAATTACTATCGCTTTCACAACCTCTATTAGTTCTAATTTTTTGATTTATAGTATAAATACCATCATCAAGAAAACGATATGAAATGGTTTCTCCTCTCAGGGTATCGTTTTGAATAATCCAGGTTGTTTCCAAAATAGAATCTGATTGAGTGGGTAGGGATGTAAAAATGATGTTTTCGTTTACACAAACTCCTTGTTGAATATGTTCTATTGACTCTCGGAAATATATAGAGTAGGAGCTATATGCAGAATCGATACAACCCTTGTCACTGATTACTTTTTGTCCTATAAGTTGTTCTCCTAAAAGACTTGTATTTAACCTTATTGAATCGGTTCCAGAAACAAATCCATTTCCATCAATATCCCAATATAAACCAGTTATCTTTCTATTGTTAATCGATGAATTGCTAAAAGCCCATGCAATATCATTCTCACAACTATTTTGCACAGTGAATGAACTTTTTGGTATAGGATAAACTTGAATAGATCTTATGGCAGTATCACTACATTGTTTAGATGTAATAACTTTGAGATTAACTTGATAAGAACCTGTGTCAGCATATTGATGACTGAGTGTTTTTTTAGAAGAAATGGTCTGATCACCTAATTCCCAATTGTAAGAAACAATACTATCTCTCCCGATCGATTTAAATTGAGGATTAAACACTATTTGTTCGTTATGGCAATGATTATTCAAATTAAGTGAGATGTCAGGTTTGTCATAAATACTAACCCATTGACTTGAGGAGTCAGTACAACCTTGATCACTTAATGATTTTAATGTAATCTGAATCGAATCTTTTTGTGGAAGTCTTTTATGAACAGTATCTGTATTAAATTCTTCATTATCAATAGACCATTTATTCATTATTTTACCATATGAAATTGTTGATCTGTCAATAAATAATGCTGTATCTTCCTCACATCCTCCCTCAAAATAGAAACTAGTCCTTGGATTGGGATGTATATTTAAAAAACTTGAGGTAGTATCCCAACAGCCATATGTATTATTCACGTATAGCGTTGCTTTTATTTTTTGTACCGAGTCAATAAAATACTTTGGATTATTAAAATTGGATAAACCTAGTATACCTAAATCCCATAAAATGCTGTCTGGTTGGCTGTTTTTATAATCACTTATATTTTCAAAAGTAAATAATAACCCCGCACAACTATCTTGAAGGCCAATTTCTGCTGTAGGTTTATTTATTACTTGCACCATAGTTGAATCTTTGATTTTACAACCTTCTAAATCTGACACAGTTAGGGTGTAAAGCGTATTTTTAATTGGAGAGGCATAGGTGAAAAATCCTTTTGAACTACTCAGACTATCCGAAGGATTCCACATAGTTTGTTTTAATTTAGATTCTCCCCCTGTAACAAAATACCCTATTGGAATTCGCTCACCTTGGCAAATTGATACAGTATCAGGCATGTTAATTTCCATCCCAGCAAATACGGTAATAATTGCAGTATCATTTGACGAGCAATTCCCTTTATTGGTTGTGAGTATCATCGGTATTTGACGCCTTTCAGGTTGTTTGTTTGAGATAGTTAATCTTGGATTACTCACTTTTGAATTATTTAAAAACGATGCATTATTCCATTGATATGAATTGGATGTATCACCCTTAGAACCAATTGTAATTTGTTCATCTGAGCATATAACCGTGTCATTCCCTGCATTTAATAATTGAATGTTTGAAATGGCATTAACTGAAGAGTTACAGACACAGTTAGAATCAGACAGATATAATAATAGATCACAGGTATAGCTGGATGGAATCTTAAATTTCAAATTACGAACAACCTTATCACCACTTAAAATTTTTTCGTACAGTGTATCTTGGGTTATGTAAATATCACCAGAATCTACTGATCCACTTTGGTTAGAATCATAAATAATTTGTGTAATTAATGGAGATGATAATCTCTTGTCAATTCCTGTATTTTTTATTGTATAGTTTAAGCTAACTAGCTCATCAGTTCCATTGGGAATAGATGTAGCATTTAAGAACTTAAGGACGTAATTTTCTTTTATAACTGAATCTGCTCGTTGAATTGAACTGGTGGCAACATTAATATCACAATAAGTGCCACTACTCACACAAAAAGCGGATGATTTTACCACTGCTTGTGCATAGGTTTGTTTGATACCACAGGTTAAATCAAAATTATCTAAGTATGTTCTTATCATAAAAACTGAACTATCACCAGGAGCTATATATGGTGGAATCTTCCAGGAATAGATATTTTGACCTGTAGAATTATCTAATATTGGTTTTTGGATAGGAGCATTGTGGCCCTTGTCAACATAATTTGTATCAATGAATACTCCAGGAGGTAAGCTCAGAACAAATTGATCGGTTTTTCCTGTAGAATCTGGACCTAGATTTATAAACTTTGCATAGGTACTATCATTGTAATCACATGGTACTAAGGGGTTCATGTGAAAAGAAATGGAAGAAAAGTAAGGTTTAATAACTCCTTTAATATTTATAGGGTCAGATAATACAAAGGGGGCATTTACAGCATTTCCACATTTCAGAAATCCTCCGGGTCTTAATAAAAAAGAGGATCCACTGGTGTAATTACAATCCGTAGATAACCTGAACTTAAATATCATTTTGTAGCCTGACTTGCTATTCACTCCATTGATGCCGTTTTTATCAAACAAACTATCTCTATTCGAAAAATTCCAACGATACACACTTGGTCCAACACGAATAAAATTTTTGATACAGATAGAATCAGAACGACCATCCTTGAATAACCACGCTGTATCTTCTATAGTCATACCTGGTTGAGTTTGAATGTCTATATAAGAATTAAAAACTTTTGGTAACCCCGTGTTATTTATTTGAACTTGAAACTCTTGATTTTTACATAAATCTATTTCTGTGTAACGTGTTAAAATTGTTGCATCAAGTCGTGTGTTAATAGGCTCATATTTTAGGTTATACGACTTGAAATCACAGGGATAACTTAAGATTGATTTTGGATATGACAAACAATTTGAACCTATGCACAATTGTATACTGTCTATATTGCATGAGTTGTAAGTTGCATAAACAATATAGTCTTTCTGAACTCCTCCGGAAAAATCACCTGCCATGAAAATATCATTGTTACTAGTTAAGAATTGATTGGTTGATTTATCTTTAATAGCAACTATTTTTCGATTAGAATTGGTTAACGCACCTAGCCATACATTTTTCCCTACAGCTTGATTATTCAGGTTTTTAACTCTAATTTCCCATTCAATGGTGTCTTTTTCGGGATATACATAATCGTCTGTCACCGTGATATTCATGTCTTGTTTGGTGAATGTGACTATATCTCTTGTGTTAGTTGTCATTATGGTATCTACACCCGATCCTAGATAACCTAACTTCTCAAATACAAATCCATAAATAAAATCATATGATGTATTTGTGGCTTTACAATTTGGAGAGAGACTAGCTGTGTAAGTGCCATGAAACCCGTCATCACTGATAAGAATCGAGCCACCAACGTCAGTATAAAAAGAATCTGTTTTATATTTTACCTCATTTGAAGTTTGAGAATAAGGGCTAATTGAACTGATGAATTGATTAGTTGATCTACCTGTTCCCCTTGTTCGATATTGTCTAAAGCTTCCATTGATAACATCAAACCCTTGTGGCTTTTTAAAAATTATTTCTTTGAGTTTAGCCCATTTCCTATATTCATAAGGGAAAATATTTCCACCAGCATAATTGGTGCAACATCTCCCCACACTTAAATAAAAGTTTTGGGATATATTGAAATTTGTGCACCCATTTTTCGATAAATTATTAGTTCCATAATTGGTAAAGTAATAACCTAATAAACTTAATCGTGCAGAAAAATCGTCACAAGAGTATTTTTGTGATGTACTAGGATTTGCAGATGTACTTAGATAAAAAGTATTGCTAAGTTGAAGATCAACTGAAAAATTACTAAGATTTTGATCAACAACATATTTAACTTTTAATACTAGACTATCTCTGTTGTTGTATCGGAAGCTTGGATAAATTAAACACCCTGCTGAACTTAAACTTCCAAGACTAATATCAAAAGTATAGGTTTTAGTATTTCCTGATGCAATGAATGTATAAGGTACTTGATTACAGGTCACAGCAAGTACACCACTTCGATATACGAATAATGTCGCTTGTTTTGCTGATAAATATCGACCATAATCAAGAGAGGTTGTTGCTTTTCCATAGCTCCAATTGGTGATTGAACCAGCATTGTTTACTTTACCTCTGAATGTGGTTAAAAGCGTATCACCATACATGATACGATTATGTTTGATTTTGGAATGATCCAAGGTACCATTTACGTCAGGAATTCCATCATTATCGTTGTCTGGTAATCCATAACTTATTCGCTTAGCTTCAAAATTTTTGAAGTGAAGACCCCCACCACATGAACTCTTACAATGTATTTTAATATTATCATTTGTGCAATATAGGGGTATGTCACATCCAGAGGTACATGTTGTATCTGGGTTATATAATATATTGATTGCGACATTTTGTGAGCTGTTTGAAGTATTACTCTGGCAATTTCCCTTTATATTAATTAATAATTCACTTCTGGGTAATGTAACTTTTGGTGTGCCATTGAATTTAGCAAAAACCGTATCATTACTTTGTACAACACTAGATGGTGTCCAAGATGTGCCATTTGGATGTGAGAATTTAATGTCGTTAGCTGACAAAGAGTGTGTTATTGTATTAGGTATTTTAAATTGTATGGTTAATTGTGATCGAATACTAGGATAAAAGAGATACCCATTGTTAACTGTAAATTCGAGTTGTTTAGTTTGGCCATCAACAATATCTGTAGGTATTAGTTTACTCACTCTAAATGATTGGTAAGACCCCACACTTCCATACTTTTCATTATAGTTGATAAGAGTATTACATTGATTCTTGTATGTCGCCTTGTACTTCCATCGTTGGTTATATAGCGTCCCCGTATTACATACTGATGGACAACACGATTTGGTTTTCCATTTTAAAATAATAGAATCACCTGGAGCCATATTTTGTAAATTAAGGAAAACCTGACCAACTGCATTTGTTCCGAGGCATGCATATACTCCACTTGTATTTGAAAATGTTGTACTATAAGGCTTGATTTTATTAGCGATCCCAGCTAAAGAGTACTTAATAGTGAATGAAGTATCTAAAATTTTAGATATCATAGTCGATCGGTACCCATTACCAGCAGATTGAAAAATTGTCAAATCAATTGCTTTTGCTGTATCGTTGCCTTTATTGTATACAACTAATTGCTGATCATGACTGTATTTATCGGATAAACACGAAGTAGTTGAGGAAGTTGGGGTGAATTCAAGTTCGGGTTGTTTATTTGAAATTGATGTATTTGCTGATTTTTGTGTTGTTTTACAAGTTGAATTATCACAACCCCATGAGGAGGAATATGAAGCATTTAGATTGTTACAAGCAACAACTTCAATACTATCTATGAAAATAAATGTTTCGTTATAATCAAAATAAATATCCTTGTTCCCAATGGTTTTAAAATCATTAGAGTCGAGTGTAGAAATTGTATTTAAACCTTTTATTACTGTATTACTACCGTTATATGAAATTAATCTTTGTCCGTTATTATAAAATCGATTGAAAGTAAGTTGTTTTAATTTACCCAAACCGCTATTTTTTATGGTTATTTCACGTATGTATGACTCTCTTAAATCAGCTGTTTTTAGTTGATTTGTTATATGTTGAATACCCAAAGAGGGTTGCTTTATATTAAGTAAATTGCCATTTTTTTGAGTTGAGCCACCAGTATATAAGGTTGTTGTTTTTACAATAGCCAAACCGCCATTATTTAAAAACAAACTAATATCGCATGATGTATTCAATTTTATCTTAATGATACGAGATTGAGCAATACCAATATTAGATAAACTAAATATGGGGTTGGATAAGTTACTTGTGTTTTTTTCACTAACTCTAGTTCCTGATAGTGAACCTCTCACATAAGTGATTCCCTTTGGAAAATTAACTCTGGTCTCAATGCCAGAAACAATAGCGGTTGTCGTATTTCTAACTTCAATTTCTAAATAATCTGATTCAATACATAAATCAACTTGGGAGGGATTTTTAATTTTAACATTGAGTTTGGATTGTGCCAGTGAGGAGGATATTGAAATCAAAAGAATCAATATGCTAATTAACCACCTATGTAAAATTGTAAGCATCTCAGTTCAACAAAAATATATAAAAATGAATGGAGATATTTTAAATAAAAATCAGAGAACAGCATATATAGAAGTTATTAGGGTAGTGAAGCATATTAAATAAGCTCATTGTAGATTAAAATTATTGGATTTAATTACCTTTGAATTATATGAGATCAAGTCTTTTTTGTCTATCTTTAATTTGCATTTTTTTAAGTTTAAATGCTCAGACAATTCGTTTTAATGAAGTAGTTTCTTCAAACTCAATATATTTTGATGAGGATGGAGATTCTCCTGATTGGATTGAACTATACAACTATGGAAATCAAGAAGTTTCCATTGCCAATTGGACACTCACTGATGATATTGATGATTATGACAAATGGACATTCCCAGACATTACCCTCAATAGCAATGAATATTTATTATTATGGGCATCTTCAAAAGATCGATCGGCTATAAATTATTCTCGTACCATAGTAAATCAGGGAGATAATTTTAAATATCTAGTACCCACTAACGAACTGATTTCAGAATGGAAATCTTTAAGTTTTAATGATGCAACATGGTCAGAGGGACCATCTGGCTTTGGTTATGATGATGGTGACGACGCTACACTTATACCCCAGGGTAGTACTTCATTGTACATTCGAAAGAAGTTTATAGTAAACAATCTATCAGATATGACTTCATTAATACTTGATATTGATTATGATGATGGGTTTGTAGCTTACATTAATGGCGTCGAGATAGCACGTGCTAATATAAATGGTAACCCTCCATCATATCAAACTACAACAATTCAAGATCATGAAGCACAAATGTATAATGGTGGCATACCTGAGCGTTTTTCCGTAGATGATTTTTCATCTATTTTAAATGAAGGCGAAAATGTAATAGCTATTCAGGCACATAATGTTTCATCTAATTCATCAGATTTCACGATTATACCATTTTTATCAGCAATTTTTACATCTCCCAATAACACAGGTGTAACACCACCAGCAGTTTTAAACCTTTCATCATCAAACTATCACACCAATTTTAATGTGTCATCAGATTCAGAGACATTACTTCTTTATGATAATATGGGGGTATTGATTGATCAAATGGTTGTAGAAAATTTAGTTCCTAATACTTCAATTGGTGTTTCACGTAGTTCCAATGATTTAGTAAGATTTATTGAAACTACACCGGGTTATCAAAATTCCTCGAATGAATTTGTAGGTTTAGTCTCAAGTCAAGTGATTTTTTCACAAAAAGGTGGCTTAATAGAAGGACCAATAAATCTAGTTTTATCTGGCAATCAAACAGACGAAGTAATTCGATACGAATTGGGTGGAGCAATGCCCACAGAATCATCACCTGAATATACTAATGCAATTAGTATTGATTCGAATACCAGTGTAAGAACAAGAATCTTTTCGGAAAATAAAATTCCTTCTCCAATTTTTACTGAATCCTACATATTGTCAAATAATCATGAAATAGATGTGATGTTGTTGACAGTGGAACCTGATGACTTTTTTCATCCAGATACGGGTATTTATGTGTTTGGGCCAGAAGGAACATTTGATCAAAATATACCTTTTTTTGGTGCTAATTTTTGGGAAGATTGGGAACGTCGTGTACATTTTTCTTTCCATGAACATGGAGAAGATACCGCTGTGAGTTTTAATGCGGGAGTAAAAATATTTGGTGGTTGGAGTAGGGGGCAAAATGGTCAACGTTCCATGTCTTTATTTGCCAGAGGTAAGTATGGTGATTCAAAGTTTGAGCATTCTTTCTTTGACCAATTGCAATACGATAATTTTGAAGCATTAGTTATTCGAAATTCTGGCCAAGATTGGTTACGTACATCCATGAAAGATATTACCCTAACAAGTTTGATGCGTGGTTCTGGTTTGGATTTTTCTGAGCATAACCCAGTTGCGACATACATCAACGGCCAGTATTGGGGAATGTACAACTTAAGAGAGAAGATAAATGAGCATATGTTGTCTGCCAAACACAACGTTAATGCAGATGAAATTACCATACTTACTAATAATTCAGAAGTAGTTCAAGGTGATAATCAAGAATATATAGCCTTGATGAATTATGTTGGTACAACTGATTTATCAATTAATTCAAATTTTGAATATGTTGAACAACGGGTTGATTTGGAAGAATATGCTTTGTACAAAGCAGCTAATATATTTTTTAATAATACTGATTGGCCAGGGAATAATATTAAATATTGGAAACATCCAAAGGGGAAGTGGCGATGGATTATGTATGATACTGATTTTGGGTTTGGACCATGGTGGAATTTAAATAGTTCCAATAATAATACCCTAAGTTTTGCACTTGAACCAAACGGACCAGCATGGCCTAACCCTTCTTGGTCAACACTTCTTTTTAGAAGATTAACTAAAAATATTGGTTTTAGAAATCAATTTATTAATCGCTATGCAGATGAGTTAAATACACGTTTTCTTCCAACCAATGTCATTGCACACATCAATAAAATTTATAGAACTATTTCACCCGAGATGACTGCTCATTACGAACGTTGGAGAACAGATCCTTCGCTATCTTATTACAACATTAGTATTGATGATATTGATGGTTGGATTAGTTTTTTTATCAATGAAATGCGAAGATTTGCTGTGGAACGTCATCCTATTGTGAAAGATCATTTATTATCTGAGTTTGATCTACCTAATTTTCATCCCATAACGATTGTCAATTATGATATTTCTGAGGGCTTTGTAAATGTGAATGATAATCTCAAAATACAGGAAGATTCATGGACAGGAGATTATTTTGAGACTGTTCCTATTCAGTTAAAGGCTATTGCTAGACAAGGGTATGAGTTCTCCCATTGGAGTGGTGATTTAACGTCTAATGATGAGATAGTTGAAATAAGTTTAGAAGATGCTTTTGAAATTACACCTAACTTTAAACCAGCAGAGTCTCTAGTAAACCCGATAGTTATTAATGAGATAAACTACAGATCCAAAGAAAGTTCTGACACGGATGACTGGATCGAGTTGTATAATCCAAATGATTCATCTATTGATTTAACTGGTTGGACTGTTAAAGATGATAATGATGCTCATATTTTTTCAATTCCATCAGGTACTTCAATCAAGGCGGATGGTTATCTCGTATTTGTAAAAGATTCAGTTAGGTTTTCTATCCAATTCCCAGAAATTACAGATTATATTGGGGAATTTGGTTTTGGTTTTGGGCGTACAGATTCTGTTCGATTATATAATGAAAATAATCTTCTTCACGACCAAGTAGGATATCAGTCTGAATCACCCTGGCCAAATTGTGCGGATAAGACGGGTAATACTCTAGAACTTATCACATCAGATCTTGATAACTTATTGCCTGAAAGTTGGAGTTGCATGAATATGTATGGTAGTCCAAGTGCCATTAACCAATTGCAATCATCAAAACTTAGTGAATTTACATTGTATCCAAATCCAGTTCGAAGTATTCTAACTATTGACGAAATAAGGGGAATATTCACCACTAAGATTTACTCCAGTATTGGACAATTGGTTTATACTTCAACTAATGTTAAACAAATTGATGTAAGCTATTTGAATGATGGAATGTATCATTTATCAATTGAAAAAGAGGGTGGGGTAACTGTCAAAAATTTCATCAAGTACTAAAAACCCTAGTTAATTAGTTAGCATAGACGCGTTCAACAGGCCATTCATCTTGGTAGCCTTTTTGCAAGTCTGTATTTGTCAGTTCTTCTGTGGTCATCAGACAGCTCTTTAATGTTGTTTCAATTTCCTCTTGATTTAGGCCTAAACCTATAAAAACAATTTCATTTTTACGATCTCCAAAATCTTTACTCCAATCTGATTCAATATCTTTTTGATTTTCGATGAATGAAGGGTATTGAATTCTTTGTTCAAAAGGCATGCTATCCCACCATACTCCAGCACTGTCAGTTCGTAAAGACCCTCCTGCTTGACCCCATACCATAGCTTGATTAGGTCTCGAGGATAGCCAAAATAGTCCCTTACTTCTGATTATATTAGAAGGAAACTTATGATGAACATAGGATAAAAATCGGACTGGATGAAACGGCTTCTTACTTCTAAAAACAAATGAATTTATACCATATTCTTCAGTTTCTGGTGTGTGTTCCTCCTTGTTTAATTCTTCTTGCCACCCTGAATTTTGTTCCGCTTCTTCAAAATTAAACAAGCCTGTATTTAAGATTTGTTTAGGTTTAACATTTCCAAAACTTGTTTTAATGATCTGAGCTGAAGGATTAAGTTTTTTGAGTGTAGCCTCTAAAAAGTTTAGATCATCTTCTTGGACCAGGTCAGATTTATTAATAATGATAATGTTGGCAAACTCTACTTGGTCAGTCAATAAATTAACAATGGTGCGAAAGTCATCTTCCATATCGGTCAATTTTCTGTCCATCAGTGTCTCTGGACTTCCGAAGTCTTTGAAGAAGTTAAAAGCATCGACAACTGTAACCATGGTATCCACGTAACTCCATTTAGATAAATCAATATCATTTTCTTCGTCAATAAAGCTGAATGTTTGTGCAACTGGAACAGGTTCACTGATTCCTGTACTCTCAATCAATAAGTAATCAAAACGATTTTCTTTAGCTAATCTCTCAACCTCAACCATAAGATCCTCTCGAAGTGTACAACAAATACAGCCATTGCTCATTTCTACTAGCTTTTCCTCTGTACGCGATAGAACGTTTTCGCTTTTTACTAAATTGGCATCTACATTAACTTCACTCATATCATTGACGATAACAGCAACTTTCAACCCTTCTTTGTTATGAAGAATATGATTTAATAATGTGGTTTTTCCAGCTCCTAAGAAACCACTTAAAACCGTGACAGGAAGTTTATTTGTGATATTATTCATCTGTTATTAATGAAGTGTATTTATGGTTTTAATGAATGCAGTTGTCACTACACTTGCAAAACTTTTGATTATAAAGATGTAGAGAAATTAAAACTAATGCAGGTAGATATTCTATAAATGAAGGTATTTTCATCCAACCAAAAATTTGAATTTGAATTTGGATAAATAACAAAAACCAACTAATCCATAAGGCTCTTCCAATCCAAACATTTGAAGTTGTCTTGTTTGAATGATACACAGCAAAAAAAGATAAGGTTAAAAATAGATAGTCTAAACTCCTCCACCATGTTGGGCTTGCTTCACAACAGGTATTGGAACATGTTTGGATGATAAAAAGAAAAGGAGTTGCAAGACAATGAATCAAACACAGGGTACTAGCAAGTGCACCCAAGTAGTTTGAATTTTTAAAGTTAGGCATAATTGCCTGAATGTTTTTTTTATTTACAGTAAATATCACTCCACTTATTGCAACTTGGTTGCAAATATAATTTTGAATTGCTACAAAGCAATTAAGTTGTATTAAATTTGTTAAATGGTTTCATCAAGACAAACCCAATCAATTAGATTAGTTTGGGAAGTGTTTGATCGCTCAGATAATGCTTTTTCTGTTGTTGAATTGGTTCAAATGCATAAAGATTCGATGAATAAAACAACGGTTTATCGAATTCTTGATCGTTTTGAAAAAGAAGGAAAGCTTCATACATTTTTGGGTAAGAATGGATTGAAATGGTATGCTAAATGCAATAATTGTTCATCAAAACAACATATAGATATTCATCCTCACTTTCAATGCAATGAATGCGGTAAGGTAGAATGTCTTTCAATAGACGTTAAAATACCCAAGGTTGCGAAACATCACATTGAACAAGCTAACATGTTGCTTCTAGGTCAATGCGATGAGTGTGTCGTTTAATTTTTAATCTACCATCTCTAGAATAACCGGTGCACCAGCATCTAATAGTTCCTCATATTGCTTTTTAAGTTGTGTATTTAAGTCAGCAATTTTATCCTCATAAATTTTCATTAACTCATTTGCTATAGCCAGACTGTTTTTTGATGTCTGAGTTGGTCCATAACTACTTCCCCAAAGTGATGCTCCTGCTGCATTCATACGGTCATTTAATGTCGGAAATGTTTTTTCTCCAACAGCTTTCTTAGCCTCGTTTCCGTACAACGATGTTTTTAACTCAATGATTGAATCATTTATTATTTGTAAAGGTGTTATGACGGTTGAAAGTGGGCTACTTCCTTTTTTGGTTGCTACTAAAAGGGCCTTAGCTTTATTCTGAACTTCATTGTATCGTTTAAACAGTATACTTCTTCGAACTTGAGCATCCATGTATTGATTGGCAAATACTTTTTGATTTACAATCGATTGTGATGTAAGTGTACTTTTCTTCAGAGGTTTTATGTTTACCTCAATCTTGTTACCTAAAGAGGAAATATTTTGACCTTCAACCCGATATAATTGGGCTACATAATTACCTGATGCTACATACCATCCACGGTTTTGATTGTTTTTGTCTGTGGTATTTTTTGTCACAGGCCATGGGCTGCTTCCTTTCATGTCCCATGCTGTTCGATGAATCCCTTTACTATTTTTTAATTTAAGTTTTCGTATGATGTTTCCTTGTGAGTCGCTTATTTCTAGCCAGTATTGTGGAGAATTTTCATATCTTTCAGCTGCTAATACTTTCCAACCAGGAAAGTCAATATCTTTATTTTTATTATTAAGCTCTTTTTCTGTTTTTGTCCGTTTTTCCTTATTTGTCTTTGGTTTTTCTTTAATGTAATAATCAAAGAGAACACCATGTTCAGGGTTTTTCCCATAGAAATGTTGCCCACCTAAGCTACCGCTTTTTTGACGACCATCTCTTCTTGGTCTGAATAAGTAGGTATTCCTTGGTTTGAATAATACTGCATCTTCTTGCAGTAGATCATTACTCAACTCTCTTAAAAAAGCATAGTTGTCTAGCACATAGAAACTCCTACCAAAACTCGCAGCAACAAGGTCATCATGCTCTCGCTGAATAACTAAATCTCTAAAACTAATAGTAGGTAGTCCATTTTTTAGTTGTTTCCATGAATCCCCACCATTAATTGTAAAATAAATACCGAATTCGGTTCCAATAAATAGTAGATTAGGATTAATGTGGTCTTGGACAATTCTCCACACATAACTTTTATTTGTTATACCTTTAGTAATCTTATTCCATGATTTACCGCCATTCTTACTAACAAAAAGGTAGGGAGAGTAATCACCTTGTTTGTGAGCATCTAGTGCAACATAGACAGTGTTTTCATCGAAAAGGTCAGCTTTAATATCATTTACATAGGCTCGTTCTGGCACGCCATCTAATTCACTTACGTTAATTTTTATCCATGTCTTGCCTCCATCTTTAGTACTTTGAATGAAACCATCATCTGTTCCAACATATAAAACTTTCTCGTTAATAGGACTTTCTGCAATACTTGTTATGGTATTATAAGTACTCATAGCGTATACATCCCAGGCATTATCATAGCTCTGTTTTCGTCCCATGATCGGTAAATCAAATCGTTCTTCATTTCGAGTAAGATCATTTGACAGTGCAGTCCAAGCATCTCCGCGATTATCACTTCGCCAAAGACGATATGAGGCAACATATATACGAGCTGGATCGTGACTGCTCACCAATATCGGAGCATCCCAATTATATCGTTCAAATCCTTCGCCTTTTGCTGGTTGTGGTCTTATACCAATTCGTTCACCAGTAGCTATGTCTATTCTACTGTACCATCCCTCTTGGCTTTGACCATATACAATGTTTGGATTATTTGGTTCTGTTGCTGGTTGATGTCCATCTCCTCCTAATACGACTTCCCAGTCGCCGTTGGTTATCCCAGCAGCATTTACTGTCCTGCTTTTTCCACGTTGCGTATTATTATCTTGTGTACCACCATAGATGTTATAAAATGGCTTTGTATCATCTACTGCAAGTTTGTAAAATTGTGTTATTGGAAGATTCCCCATGTGTCTCCATGTCTGAGCGAGATCATAGCTTTCGTAAAGTCCCCCATCAGTTCCAACCATCAAATAGTCAGTATCACTTGCTTTAAATGCTACGGCATGGTTGTCAACATGTTTGTAGGCCTTATTTACACTTTTAAATGTTTTACCACCATCATTGGTCACTTTGAAGTAGTTGTTGGCAAAATACACGCGATCAAACTGATGTGGGCTTGCCCAAATTTCTTGATAATAATGTGGGCCTGTTCCCGCACTTATTTGGTCACTTTGTTTAACCCAACTTATACCTGCATTAGCACTTCGGTAAAATCCTCCTTTTTTTAATTTTGTCTCAATAGCTGCATAGATCACATCAGGGTTTTGTGGGGATATAGCTAACCCAATTTTACCCATACTTCCTTGTGGGAGACCAGTTTTTAGCTTTATCCATGTCTTCCCGCCATCAGTACTTTTATGAATTCCACTTTTTGGTCCACCGCCCAAATAAGAGGCTACTGTTCTGTGTCGCTGCCAAGTGGCAGCATATAAAATATCAGAGTTTCTAGGATCCATCAATAAATCCGTAGCTCCAGTCCATTCTGCATCACCCAATACGCGTTTCCATTTTTTTCCTCCATCTGTAGTTTTATAAACCCCACGTTCACCTCCAATGCTCCACAATGGTCCTTGGGCAGCAACCCATAAAGTGTTAGGTTTTGTTGGGTGTACTATAATTTTACTAATGTGGTTGGATGCTTTTAACCCTTTATTTCCCCATGTTTTACCACCATCTTTACTGAGGTATATACCGTCTCCAAAACTAACATGTCGTCCACCAACATTTTCCCCCGAACCAACCCATAGATTTCTAGAATTGGTATCTAAGGTTATGCATCCAATGCTATATACTTTTTGTGCATCAAATATGGGAGTGAATGTTACGCCTGCATTTTTGGTTTCCCATAAACCTCCACTACCCACACCGACATACCAATGACTTTCGTCTAGTGGATCTATAACTACATCCGAAATACGACCTGTCATAAATGCGGGACCTATACTTCGAAATTTGGCTGCAGGCATAGCAACACTATCCCATGTAATTTTTTTTTGGGCAAATATTAATGTTGCACTACATAAAAAGGAGAATGAAAAAATAAATTTAACTAGACGCATCGTCGGCGAATTTAAAAAAAAATGTGTAGGAAAGAATTATCTTGTATAGATAGTTTACATATGAAGAAACATTACCTTTTGTTCATGAATTATCTACAATACGATTTATTAAAGGATTCTGGTAACGTATTATCGATTTGCTATTATTAATAATTTCTGTGCCAATTCATCCACTTCTTTTTCGTTGGTATAAACTGCAAAGGATGCTCTAATAGCATTCATATTATTTTCAGTTACAGATCTTAAAACAATATTCGATGTCTTTCTCAGTTCTTTACATACATTGGAACCATTTTTTTGCTTGATTCGAAAAGTAATAATGGAAGCATAGTTATCTAGTTGGTCTGGCGTGAGGATAGAAATATCCTTATGTTGAGAAACTTTGTTTCGAAATCTTTCTGCAAGATATTTGCCTCGATCTTCCACATTTTTTATGCCTACTTTATCCATAAATTCTACTGCTGCACCAAGTCCGGCGATTATAGGAGAATTTATAGTTCCATATTCATATCTACTTGCATGTTTAACGTATTCATATATCCCCCTTTTTAAATCAAATTTTTGGTCTGTGTAAGCACCAGCAAATAGGGGTGGAGTATTATTTAAAAAATCTTGATTCATATAAAGGATTCCTGTTCCTTTTGGACCAAAAAGCCATTTGTGACAACTAGCAATAAAGAAGTTGGGTTGAAGACTTTTAAGGTTTAATGAAATTTGACCAAGGGCTTGCGTTCCATCTATAACTGACTGTATTTGATTTTTTTTACAAAACTCAATTATTTCTTTTACTGGTAAGACTTTACCTGTTGTACATGTAATGTGAGAAATGGATATCACCTTTGTACGGTCTGATATTGATGATTTTATCAATTTCACGAATTTTTCTGCATTACCAAAAATATTGACAACTTTAACTTTTATACCAATTTCGTTTTGAAGGGTCATCCATGGTGCAGAGCCACCGATATGTTCCTCACTAGTAATTATAACCTCATCTCCTTGATTTAGCTTCAAGCTTCGAGCAACAATGTTCATTCCCTCTGTTGCATTTCTTATTATAGCTAGTTGTTCAGGATTTACATTAACGAACTTAGCTAGTTTGGCTCTTGTTTTTTCGACTACTTTATGGTCTTCAATACCATATTTATTAATGTAATTGATAGATGCAATTGTTGTATCTTGAACAATACGCGGTGAAGGACCTATGCTTGCAGTATTAAAGTGTTTACGAGAATTTACCAAGGTAAATTGACTTTTCACCTTTTCCCAATCAGTGGTAATTCCGTCATCTTTTGTTATGATGCTCTCCTCTTGAGACCCATCAAATTTAGCCATGCTTGAAAACGGACTAAATAAGGATAAAATTAATCCTTTCCATAATTTGTCTTTTATAAAGTGTCTTCTACTTTGTTTTTTCATATTGGCTTCTTAAAAATAGGTTCTTTGCTTTTCTCTGGGTCGAATAATTGGATCTTTTGGTGTAAATGATATGTCCATAAACTCAGTTTTGCCTGAAGGAGATATCTTTATCATTATAGATTGATAAGGCTTGAATAAAACTTCAATTTCATGTCTATTGCCATTATAATTAATGGTAAGTGGTAAAGATTTTTCACTGGTCATATATGATTGACCAGAATAGACAGGGTAGGTCAGATTTTTTGATTTCCACTGAGCGAGAAATAAGTAGGCATTTCCTTCTTGATCTACTTTGCACCAATAATTTGGAAGACTATCAGCCTTCACTAATGGTGAAGTAATTAAAACATCGTTTAGGTTTTTTTTAACATTAGGAAATTGCATGAGTTTTTTAAGTTGTTCTTGATAGTTATCGCTTTTAATTTTACTTGGCTCTAATGGTGTTCTTTTCAAGCAAATTGGTAATCCATTTGCTGCAAGCTCAACTATTCGATTAAGTGCCTTACTATCCATGTAGCTAACATCGATATATAACATTGAAAATGAGGCATCACCTACGATAAGTTTTCCATTTGTAAATTTAGCTTTCTCCAAAAATTGTTTGTTTATCCATAATGGATGATACCCTTCTAATTCTTTAGGTGGATCTATATAACGTAGTTCGTATTCTCCCCAAACCCAAACACGTTGTCTTTCGGGTGGGTATGCTCCCTTCATTATTCCATCCTCATGAGGAATGTATACAGCTATATCGCTATATGTTTTACCAATTTGCAAGTATTTTGAAACTTTTTCTATATACGAATTAAATTGAGGCAATTCATTACTCAGACTACCATTTGGCCCAAAGTAAGTAGTCGCAAAAAATGTATTGGTATCTGAACCAATGGGGTTGTAAGGCATACCATGATAAACATGATGATTTACTCCATAAGCAAACATTGCATCTGCTACCATTTTTAAGTCAGCTGTCTGTTCTTTATGCAAATAAGTATTTGGAAATCCATACATGCATGTAAATGTCTCACTAGAGACAAGTCGTTTGCCAGACAAACAAGCTGACGAACTAACAATTCGAGAGTAATTGGGGTTATTTAGCATGCTTTCTGTCTCAGGTATATCTATCAGTGAATATGTATTCATTACATCAGTTGGAGATGCTAAACACTGAACACGAGACCATGCTCCAAGATCTTTGCATTTTTCAGCATAAGGTTTATAGAAACCCTCTGTAACATATTTATCTAAATGCATCATGTAATCATACCGAACTTCTTGAAAAGAATCGATACCTTGATTCATATATGGAATGATATCATATCCAAAACGATCCTTGAACGTTGAATCAAAACCCGTTGTCCATATTTTATTTGTGGCATTGAGTTTAATTTCCCAAGAATCTGTAAATAAGGCTGACTTAGTGCCTTTTAAAGCGGGACTAATTGCATTAGCAAATGGACCCGAAAATTCTTTAAATGCAGCTTTTTTTAAATGGTCAATCACAAACATGGTGTCAGGCCAAGCCCATGAGAATGTAAGCAGTTGTTGGAATGTTGAATCCCCATAAATTTGGCTTCTGTTTTCTTTACTTATGTGCTTATCTGCAACTGGCCAGGCACTTCCGAATGTATAGTCGCACGATAAACCGATGGAATCAGCGTATTTTTTTGTGTAGGTTGCCATTTCTGTCCATTCTGAGCTCAGCCATTCTTGAGCAGAGCTGTCTTTAGGGTAGTTTCTACCATACGATTGAGCATACATGTTATGATAGCGATAAAGCGGATAAACCCAAGCAATTTCTACCCCACCAAAATTATTGCTTTTTACCCAATCCAATTGGTGTCTTATGTCTGGTTTTTTAATTTCTGTAGCAAACCACCACCATCGCGTACATGGTTTTGCAGATGTATAGTATTCAGAGGCATCAATTGTGTTATGATGATTATTTTTTTTGCATGCAGTGATTGTAAAAGCAAGGAGTAAGATTATATAGTAACATGTTTGATTCGATTTAATGTGTTTATTTAGTATCATAGTTCTGTAATTATAAATAGGATCTATTTTTTTTTATGATTTCTATTTTTCTGCTAAATCGATTAATTATAGAGTCACTAGCACTGTAAGGTTCAATTTTAATATCAAATGATTGAGCGTAATAGGCTTGCACCTCATTTAAAAATGAACAGGTAAGATTTGCTGTCCACCGAGTTTTTTTATCAATAGCGTATTTGTGCTTTAAATATTTACCTAGTTCTTGTCCAATTTCATTGTTGATGATATCTACATAGTTATCTGTAGGAAAGTTAACTGTATCCTTAAGTTGTTTTTCTGAAAATTTACCTGATACCAGTTCTGGCATATGGTGTCGTTCATGGACTGTGGCTACAAAATGTGCAATATCCTCACTGTAAATTGTAGTTATAAGTGCTTGGGCTGTAATGTGATTGAATGTGTTTATATAACCTTTCTCTAAACTGTCTCGAAAATTTCGAAATGCCTGATTATCTTTTTTAATATTTTGCATACTTGCCAATGCTAGATCATAAAAAGCAACGTCATTATCACCGAAAATAGTAGGTCTTCGACGAGCAAGCATAAATATCTTGCTGAGTTCATTTCTGTGTATTACTGCATATGGAGCTTGAAAGACTAAGTAGATTTTATCCCACAGAGATCCCTTGTGTGCATCTGTTATGTCTCCTTGAGTTATCCCTTCACTCAATATAGATGATATCGTTTGACCCTGGTTTTCATAGCTCATTCTGACAGTGCCAATACATGAATCTTCACTAGCATTAAAATAACTTAAATCGACAACAGATTTAAAATCTTGTAAATTTTTAAAATTAGTTGCTAAAAGTGGTTTACAGCCAGGTAAGCAAACATTATTAGAGTGATTACATCCTGTAAAAAATAGCAATAGCCAGTAATAAAAGAAGTAAATATGTTTCTGAAAAATCACTTAGCTACGAACATACAATTAAGCAGACTAGTTAGCAAAAACCGTCACTGATTAATTGAACAATGAAAATGAAATTATTATACATAATAGTCAATCAAGCGTATATTGCAATTTGTATTTTTAATGAATTTATGAAATTAATTACTGCACTGATGTTTGTTTTCCTTATTGTGACTAACTCCAATGCTAAAGATTATTTAATTACTGATTTCGGTGCTAAAGGTGACGGCAAGGCATTATGTACTAAATCTATTCAATCCGCTATTGATAATGCCTCAAAAGACGGTGGAGGTAGGGTTGTAATTCCAAAAGGTGAATTTGTTTCAGGAACAATTTTTATGAAATCAAATATTGAAATTTACCTTAAAAGAGGAGCAAAGCTATTGGGTAGCATAAATCCAGAGGATTATAAAAAAGTTGGTAAATGGAAGGCTTTAGTTATTGCAAATGAAGTGTCTGATATTCGTTTATCTGGAAAGGGAATCATTGATGGAAGAGGAGATAAATTAGCCCTGAAAATAGATAGTCTATTTTATGCTGGAACTATTGATAGTGTAGATTACAATTTTGTCGAAAAACGTCCTAAATGGTACCTGCGACCAGTGTTGCTACAAATTTTAGAGTGCAATAACATTGCTATTATAGATATTACGCTAAAAAACTCATCATGTTGGGTACAATCCTATGAACTATGTAACAATCTAATAATAAATAGCATTAAAGTAGATAGTGATTCGTATTGGAATAATGATGGTATTGATATTATGGATTGTAAAAATGTTAAAATTTCTCATTGTGATATTAATGCAGCAGATGATGGTATATGCATAAAATCAGAGGATTGGACACGCGAGCGTTATTGTGATAACATTTTAATAAGTAATTGTAAGATTAGATCAAGTGCCAGTGCCATTAAACTAGGTAGCTCAAGTGTCAGCCACATGCAAAATATCATAGTACGTCATATAAAAGTTTATGATACTTATCGGTCAGCAATTGCTATAGAGGCTATGCAAGGTGGAATTATAGAAAATATCTTAGTGGAAGACATCAAAGCTACAAATACAGGAAATGCAATTTTTTTACGTGTTGGTCAGATAAGAAAAGCAGCTTACCCAGGTACTCTGAGAAACCTAGTGATTCGTAAAGTAAAGGTAAAAGTACCATTTAACAGACCGGATCATGCATATACTATTCGTGGTCCTTCTTTACCATTTTTCCATAATACTTTTCCATCCTCTATTACAGGTATAATTGGTCACCCAATTGAGTCTGTATTATTAGAAGATATCAAAATAATTTATCCTGGTAGAGGGAACGCTGCTTATGCTAATTTACCCTTACATAGGATTAGCGATGTGCCCGAAGTACCCAAAAAATATCCAGAGTTTTCAATGTTTGGTGAACTACCTGCATGGGGATTTTATGTGAGACATGTGAAGGGTTTAAAGATTAAAAATGTAAATATAAAGATAAAAAAAGGTGATTACAGACCAGCCTTTGTTTTTGATGATGTTGAAGATCTAAAATTAGTTAACTTAAAGATTAGAGGAGATAACAAACTTGAAAATATTTTTATGAATGATGTTCGGACATTTGATGAACATAATTAAACTGAAAAAAGTCAATTTTTTCAAACCTTTCTAATCCATCCTATGTTCTAAAATTACACTTGATTAGTATGGTATATAACACAACCCGAACAGACAAAAACACAGATTTAGCAGTTAATGAGTTAGTGGGGAAGCGGTTTGGGATTTTTCATAAGCTCAAAAATGGAAGTATTGGTTCTGAACCATTTATAATTCAGTCGTGTAGCCCCGAATTTGATATTAATTTCGATAGAATAGAATACACTCGTAAATGCAATATAGAACTAAGACCAAAAGGAATAATTGTTCATTTTAGAAAAAATAGTAGCAGTTTCATATGGCCAATAGCCTTACATCATTTGACGGTGTATAAATCTGGGCAGATCATTTCTATTTATGAAAACACTGCATATTTAAAAATAAAGCCCTTGGTTTTACGTAAAAGAAATAGCCCATTTATTCAACGATTATTGGACGCTAAGTCCATTTACTCAGCACAGTACAATTTTAAATAATATTCAATGAAAAGTTTGACCATTTCAGAGGTGGAAGCAAAGCTGAAATTTTTACATAAAAATTGGATTATAAAGGAAAATTTTATCCAAAGACGATTTATTTTTAATGATTTTGTTCATGCATTTTCATTCATGACTTCTGTTTCTTTAATTGCAGAGAAACAAAATCACCATCCCAATTGGGAGAATGTCTACAATGAAGTTATCATTAACCTGAGTACACATGATGCAGGAGGTTTGACTGAAAAAGATTTTAATCTAGCATTAAAAATTGACCAATTGATCACAAGTTGATATTCCAATACATTGAATCGTTTGGTAAGGTTTTATTTATTAATGGTCTAGCAAAAGTGCATCATGAAAATCACACATTAACCAATGGTATTCATAAGTTGAATACCTCTAAGTGGAACAGTGGAATGTACATTCTTCAAGTGGCTACTGACAAGGGCACACAGCATATCAAGGTGATGAAGAAATAGGGTATTAAACATTTTACATCAAATAATTGTTATATTTGAATAATAACTATAAAAAAAATGAAAAATACAATCAAATTAGTTTTATCAATTTTTATCCTAAGTTCTGTATTTATCACCTCTTGTAAAAAGGTTGATTTCAAGGACATTATCGAAAAAGTAAGAGACGACAAAGGAGATAAAGATGGAGACAAGGACAAAGGAGATAAAGATGGAGACAAGGACAGAGGAGATAAAGATGGAGACAAGGACAGAGGAGATAAAGATGGAGACAAGGACAAAGGAGATAAAGATGGAGACAAGGACAAAGGAGATAAAGATGGAGACAAGG
>CAJWLP010000025.1 GCA_913043145.1 uncultured Bacteroidota bacterium | reverse complement strand
CCTGCTCCCATGTAAGCATTTGCCATGTCTAATAAAATTGTTAAAAATTCCATCTCTTAATTGTTAGTTGTTTTATATATATATTTAATTTAATTATAACGTATTTAGTGTGCATGATGCTCCTCTACTGCTGAACCAAAATACAATGCCGATAACAGTGTAAAAACATATGCTTGTAAGAATGCTACTAATAATTCAATAGCAAACATAAATATTGAAAATGCTACAGAGAGTATGGATACTCCGTATCCTCCACCTGCACCATATAAGTTATTAAAAATGAATATCAAACTCACAAATGAGAGTATGATAATGTGTCCTGCTGTTATGTTAGCGAATAAACGAAGTGTTAATACTACTGGCTTTGATATAAAACCAATAAATTCAATAACAAACATTAAAGGAATTGGAAACTTCAACCACCAAGGCACTCCTGGTGTATTGTAAATATGTTTCCAATAATCCTTGTTACCATTCACAGATGTTATTACGAACGTGAATAATGCTAAAACAAGTGCTACCGCTATATTACCTGTTACATTAAAACCTCCAATAAAAGGAATTAACCCAAGCATATTTCCTATCCAAATGAAGAAAAATATAGTCAATAAGTAGGGCAAGAACTTTTCATACTTTTTGCCAATAGATGGTTTTGCTATTTCGTCCTTTACAAAAAGTATAAGCGGCTCAAAAAATGATTGCATACCTTGAGGAGCCATTCGATGTCTCTTTTGATATGAATTACTAATTGAGATAAAAACAAACAACATAATGCCCATTGTTAGTAGCATTCCAAATACAGATTTAGTTATCGAAAGATCCAATGGTCTTTCACCAATTACATGACCATATTCGTCGTGAGATAATTCACCATCTGGTCCTACATGATATATTTTTTCATGGACCATTGCATAACCTTTGTATGAACTTCCATGAGTAAGGTGAGAGGACATAAAAAAGTCTAACCCTTTTTCTTTGGAATATAATATAATTGGCAATGGAACATGGATTGGGCCGATGTGAATTTCATGGTTATCCATGACGTGATGCATGATCACTTCACCAGCATTAAAACCTTCCTCTTCATGGTTATTCTCAGTTGCCTTTTCAGCAATTGCCGAAAAAGACGTCAAGAACATGACAAATAACACAAGAAAAGTTGATTTTAAATTGATCCTAAACTGCTGAATACTAGCTTGTTGCATTATCCTTGTTGGTGTTTTTTTCGGTTCGTAATTTATGCACTAATTCATATATTTCAAATATTGTAAACAATAAATATAAAAATAAATAGTAGCCTACAAATATGTTAGACTTTATATCACTAACAATCAGATAGATAGCTATAAAAATGATTGAAAATAACATTCGAATTCCAGTACCAGACATGATTCCGAGAAAGAAGGCAGAATTAGAGTCATTTGCTATGGCATTATGAGATCGTTTACCAATAACTAGTCCAAGTATGATGTAATATAAAAGTGCTGACCAATACCATACTTGCTCTAACTCGTTTGTAATGTAAAAAAAGACGATATTCATCAACCCAACAACCAATCCCAATGCCAATAATCGTGATATGAATTTAACAGACATTTATTTTAGCCGTTTTATTAAAATGTACATTACTGCAAATACCGCTATAAAAATACCAATCAACAAGAAAACAGATTCTAAATTAAAATAAGCATCTAAATACTTCCCTGAAAAAACTAAAATTAAAGTTAAAAAGATTAACTGGAATCCAATCCCAGCATATTTCTGTGGTGAATTATCCCGTGGCTTGTTGGGCATCTGTTTGGATATTCTCTTTCTTCATTGAAATCGCATTTCCCATTGAACAGGTTCCGTTAAATTCTCCTCCGTTCTCTAAGACCAACTTTGAAGTATTGATATCTCCGTCTACTTTACCAGTTGCTTTAATTAACAATAAATCACTGACATTTACATCTCCAACTGCATTACCGCTTATGTCACAATCCCGGGCTTTTATAACACCTTTAATTGAACCTGTAACTCCCACAATGCATCTACCCTCAGTTGTCACATTTCCCTTGACTTCTCCATCAATTCTTAAATCACCCTTAGACCTCAAATCTCCTTCTAAAATAGTACCTTCACTGAGTACGTTAATGTTTGTGTTTGCTGTTACTGTTGATTTCTCTTTTTGTCCTAACATTTTATAAAAGTTTAAAAATTCAAATAATTACAAGGATTTACTGCCAAGCCGTTCTTCCATAATTCAAAATGAAGATGTGGACCCGAAGTTAATTCTCCCGTATTCCCTACCAATGCAACCGCATCTCCTGCACTTACAAATGTACCTGTTTTCTTTAAGAGTACAGCATTATGCTTGTAAACTGATATGAAATTATTTGAATGTTGAATGATCATCGTATGTCCGCCTTTTGAGGTCCACCCACTAAAAACTACTGACCCGTTTTGAATCGCCTTAATCACTTCTTTACTTTTTGCGACAATATCAATTCCTAAATGATTTCTTTGAATATTAAAACTGTCAGAAATGACACCACTTACGGGTATAAAAAAACTATAATTTGTTGTTTTCGTTGAACGTTGAATATTTTTTTTGGAAGGTTCTTTTAATGACACATCAGGAGCTTGAACTTCTTTTGGGGAACTATTATTCTCAACATCCATTGACAATTCATCCCCAGATAAAACTTTTCCAAGAACCTCAGATTGGATTTTAATCTGTTCTAAATAGATTTCTATCGAATCAATTTTTTGAATCATTTTGTACTGCTCTTGACTGCTGTATTTGGCACTTTTTGTAGGAAAAATATAATTCAACGGAGTGTAAGCCAAAAGAAAATAAACTAACGAACCCATCAATAGACCCCCCCCGCAGAGAATAAGAACGAAATTCAGAGGTTCCAGAATAATCGATACTCTTTCTTCTAAATTATCATCGCGTCTTAAGATTAATCGATAACGATTTTTGAACTTATTTGCTATTTTTCTACGGAAAGAACCCAAATTAATTGAATGATTGCGATGTTTTTAAAATATTTTTGTCATCTAAAGAGTTAGACCATTGCAAAGTTAACCAGATTATCAAAATTGAGGAAAATTAAAAATATACTCACAATAGCCATAATAGGTTCATTTCATTATTCAAATGCACAAGTAAAAAGAGAATCATGGATTAAGACCAACTGGAATAATATGGTTGCTCATTATAATATTTACTTTAATGCAGAACAAAAACTAGAATCTTGTGTATCAAACCTTGCTAAAAAACATAAAGATGATTTCAATAGGGTCATTGATGTATTCCCGTACGGCACAGAAAAAGAATCAAAAAGCATAAAAGAACCACTGGAAGCTGCTATGAAAAAAGCCTCAAAAGTAATTCAGAATAAACCAAACAGCAAATGGGTTGATGATGCATACTTTTTAATTGGTCAAACCCAGTTTTTTGGAATGGACTACTACTCATCTATCGAAACATTTCAATTTGTAAATAATAGTTTTAAAGATGAAAAAACAAAGGCTCTCAGTCAGCTCTGGTTGATGAAGTCATACATACAACAAAAAAAGTATGACGATGCTGAAGCGATCTATGGTATGCTAAAAAGTTCACCAATTAAATATCCAAGTTTTACAACTCAACTAAACCTAGCAGCTGGAGATTTAATGGTTAAACAAAATAAAAAGAATGAAGCAATTGAGTTATTAAAAAATGGACTTACTAAACTTAAGGATAAGAAGTTAAAATATAGAACACATTTTGTTTTGGGACAGATTTATCTTGAGTTAGGTAAATTCGAAAAAGCTAACAATAATTTTATTAAAGTATTAAAGTTAAACGCCCCATATCAATATGTCTTTCAAGCTAATCTGGGGATGGCTAAATCAACTGCAAGCAACAATGGCCAAGGTGCTCAAAAAACTAGAAAGTACCTGAAACGTATGCTAGATGACAACAAAAACACTGAGTATTTTGATCAAATATACTATGAATTGGCAAAGCTTGAATTCAAATTAGATAATGAATCTGACGGACTAGTGTACATGAAAAAATCTGCTAGAAATTCAACAAAAAATCAAACCCAAAAAACCAAAACATACTTATTCTTAGCTGATTATTATTTCACAAAACGTCAATATCCAACAGCCCAAGCTTACTACGACAGTACAATTGTTGAAATCCCAACCGATTATCCTGATGTCAATTCCATTAAAGCAAAACATGCAGTTTTGTCTCGTTTGATTGAAAATATCGAGACCATAACAATTCAAGATAGCTTGTTAGCTCTGAGTAATCTTGATCGAGATGTTTTAGATAGAAGAATAAACAAAATAGTTGATGAACTAAAAGAAAAGAAAAGACTAGCCGCTGAAGAAGAGGCTATTCGTCGAGATATGGAAATGCTGAACAATAACTCCATTAGTTCTATTCCAACACAAAATAATACAGGAGGTGCATGGTATTTTTACAATACTTCAGCAGTTGCTAGAGGCACAAATGACTTCAACCGATTATGGGGTCGAAGACCCTATGGAGATTTTTGGAGATATATTAATAAAAGCTCCATGAGCAGTGTATTAAATGGAAATAATAAATCTATTGAAAATGAAGAACCTGATTCCGATATAAACACTTACAATAGTTCGCAAGATGAGGAACAATCAAAAGCTCTTGAAAATGTTTCTTCTGATTTAAAAAAATACTACGAAAAAATACCCTTTAGTCAAACAGCTCAGTTAGTCGCAAAAAAGAAAATTCAAACTGCTTATCTTGACATTGGGAAAGTCTATTTCGAGGACCTGAAAGAAGATCAAAAAGCAAAAAATAATTTTTCCTCGTTAATAGAAAAATACCCCCAAACAGAATTCAAACCAGAAGCTTTATTTTACCTAACCAAAATAGCTTTTAATATGGGGGATACATTAAAAGCAAATCAGTTGGCAATACAAATTTCTGAAGAATTTCCTGAGACTATTTTTAATCAGGTACTTAACAATAAGGAAATACCAGAAGACAATAGCGAAATTGAAGTTCTAAAAATTTATCAAGAGATTTACCTAGCTCTTCAATATGAAGACTATGATAAAATACTACAACTGAAAAATCTTATTGACAAGAATCATGCAGGTAATTCAATTCAAGATAAAATTGACTATGTATATGCTCAAGCCATTGGTAAAACTAAAGGAAGAGATGCATACATCAGTGAATTAGAGAGTATGAAGGAGACATACCAAGGCAGCTCAATTGGTGAACTATCCTCTTACACCCTAAGATTACTTCAAAAATCTGAAGAAAAATCAACGAATATAAAATTATTTGATAATGACTTTGACGGTGTTATGTACTATGTAATTACTGGAATTACTGCAGCCGAAAAACAAGTCGAAATAAAAATAAACGAGTTTAATAATAGAACACTTGGCAGTATCCCATTAAAAGTATCTAACTTGATATTCGGAAGTCGATCTTTATTTTACATCAAACAATTCAGTGTGAAATCCATGGCAATAAAATACCATGACGAAATCAAAGCAAATAAACAGTTTCTTCTCGACGCTGGTTTATCTAATATTAGACACTACCCTATCACTGAGAAAAATTTCAGGAAATTAATCAGCAATAAGAAAGAAATTGAATATATGGAGCAGTTTAAAACTACCTTTATTCAATAAGTTATGGCCCAAAAAAAAACAAAAACTAAAAGCTTCAACACAAAATTCATTTCGTTTTTATGGAAGAGTTTTGCTTCATTGGTTGTGCTTACTATTCTTTTTCTAAGTAGCATTAAAATTGGTCTATGGGGAAAACTACCTGAAACAACTGAATTAGAAAATCCTAAAACCAAACTAGCATCTGAAATCTATGCAAATAATGGCGATATTCTTGGTAAAATATTCTACCAAGAAAATAGGACAAACAGTAAATTCGAAGACATCCCAAATCATCTAAAAGAAGCACTTGTAGCTACTGAAGATGAACGATTTAAAAACCACAGCGGAATTGACGGAAGAGCCCTCATTAGAGCAATTTCTCGATTGGGAAAAGATGGAGGAGGAAGTACCATAACTCAGCAATTAGCAAAGAATCTATTTCACAGAGAAGCAATATCAAAAACCAATCGTATAATTCAAAAATTTAAAGAATGGATACTTGCTATACAAATTGAGAAAAGATACACCAAGAACGAAATTATTCTTATGTATTTCAATACTGTCCCATATGGTAATAGCTATGGTATTAAATCCGCTGCAAAAACTTATTTCAATAAAAATACCCGAGATCTCAATATTGAGGAGGCTGCAGTTTTAGTTGGAATGCTCAAAGCCAACACAACATATAACCCCATTCGAAACCCAAATAACTCACTAAAAAGAAGAAATGTTGTATTGTCTCAAATGTTAAAAAATGACTATTTAAATAAAACTGAATACGACAGCTTAAAAGCTTTACCTCTTAAAACTAATCACAACTTTATTGATCACAATACAGGCATGGCTACCTATTTTCGTTCATACCTATCTCAATGGCTGAAATCTTGGACTAGAAGTTATGCAAAAGAGACTGGAGTTAAATATAATATGTATGATGATGGACTAAAAATCTACACTACGATTGACCCAAAACTTCAAGCATTTGCAGAATCAGCTGTCTCTAACCATATGGCTAAATTACAGGAACAATTCTGGAATGAGACAAAGAGAAGAAAAAGAGACCCATGGTACTCAGAAGATTCTCAAGGGAACCAAGTATATGATCCCGCTTACCCTAATCGGATGATTAAGAGGTCTCATCGCTATCGAAGTTTAAAGAAAAAATATTCAGATAATGACTCCATTGACTACTACTTAAATCTCCCTATTCGAACAAAGCTATTTTCTTGGAATGGTGAAATTGATACAGTCATAAGCCCATTAGACTCCCTTAAATACACCAAACAGATACTTCATACTGGATTCATGAGCTTCGAACCTCAGACGGGTCATATAAAAGCTTGGGTTGGTGGAATTAATCATAAATATTTTCAGTATGACCATGTCAATAAAAAATCTACTAGACAAGTAGGTTCAACTTTTAAACCACTTGTATATGCTAGAGGTTTAGATGATAACAAATTAAAACCCTGCGAAATTGAAAGTACTGGCCCGGTTATAGTAGCATATGGAAATGGGAAAGAATGGTCTCCCTCGAATTCGAGCAAAGTCCCCGAAACTGTCACATTCTATGAAGGTTTACAAAAATCCATAAACACGGTTACAGCTCGTGTGATGAAAAGATTGGGTCCTAATAGTGCTGAGATTGTAAAACAAACGGCAAGTAAAATGGGAATTGATAATAGCAAGTTTGAACCTTATCCATCCATTTGTCTTGGGACTATGGATATCTCTGTATTTGAGATGGTTAGTGCATATGGCACTTTTGTTAACCAAGGCACATGGGTTGAGCCTATTTTCATCACTAAAATTGAAGATAAAAATGGCAATGTACTTGCCGAATTCACTCCCAAAAAAGATGAAGCACTAAGAAAACAAACAGCCTACACTTTGTGTAAAATGCTCGAAAAAGTGACTATGCCAGGTGGAACAGCTTCCCGTTTAAGAAGGAATTATTCACTTCCTTCTAAAGTTGCTATTGGAGGGAAAACAGGCACTACACAGAATAACTCCGACGGTTGGTTTATGGGAATAACCCCAAACCTAGTAAGTGGATGTTGGGTAGGAGCAGAAGAACGTAACGTGCATTTTAGTAATACAAGATATGGTCAAGGAGCAAACATGGCACTTCCGATCTTCGGACATTTCATGGAGCAGGTATATTCAGATAACTCGATTCAATTAGGGCGAGGAGATTTCTTGTCACCTGATGGATCAATCCCTGTAGAATTTGACTGTCAAGAATATGATAGTTTAGAAAACTCACTTGGTAACCCAGATTTTAATGAGATCCAAGATGAGCTGTTTTAAAATCACAAAAAATTACCACTTAGTAATTTTTAAAATCTTTTCAGAAACACTTTGATCACCAACTGTTACCTTAACAACGTACATGTTGTCCATTAATTCTGAAATATCTATTAAGGCTAAATGCTCTATATCTGTAGGCTTGAAGAATGACAAAACTCTTCGGCCTAACATATCAAATACCTCAATCTCTGCATTGCCTTCGTTTAGTTCTGGAATATGCACGTTAACTCTACCAGATGTTGGATTAGGATATATTTCAAAATCTTCTGACATTTCTATCGGTGCCTCTTGAATATCCATCTGACCAACAATAAAATTCATCCTAAACTCATTACCAAAATCAGATGCAAAAGCATAAACCCCACCAGATTGTTTAAAGACTCTAAATGAGCCATTTGCTCGAGCTGTTTGTCCGGTCTGACGGTATACCCACCAGTCTAAACCATCGTTTCCATCATCAGAGAGAAGAAGTTCGTAGCAACCACTTGGAAGAGTAACATCTTCAATAAAATTTTTATTGGCTTCAAAATCAGATTTTTCCCAAACAACCTCTCCTCTCTCATTGGTTATTGTTAGTTTATTTTCTTGAGGATAACCATTAGTCCTAAGCATAAATCTAAAGGGCTCCCATCTTGGAGCTAAATTAAATGTACTGACGAACTTATTATTAGCTTTATTTTCATCATTATACCGCTGATTAGGAGTTACTAACTCAGCCATAAATTGATTTGTTCCCATTGATACACCATCCCAATAAGGTGATGGAAGATAGACTGTATCCATTTCTTCAAAGGCTAAATTACCAGTCCATACTTCTGTTCTCATTTTCCCATTTAAAGCTCCGTACCTGATTTTAGTTGAAGTTAGTGGTGCATGTGCATTATTTTTAATGACAACAATTACTTGACCGCATGAAGGGTTATAATTGATGTGTTCACTATGAGTTGATGGTGCAATAATGGTATTTATCTCCGCATCGAATGTATAATTATCTGAACCATAGAAAAAAACTGTGCTTGATATATTATGACTACTATTACCACCGTCTACTTCATTGGTATATGACTCAATATCCATATCTAATTCTATTGAGTCAGTATTTAGAAAGGACGTCAATTCCCAGCGTTGTTCGTGAACCTTATCTCCAGGACACCAATTAGCCCTAGAATACAAGTAAGTGCCTCCTTGTGGCCTCACAGGCACAATACCGCAGTCTTCTCTCCACATTCGATGGGTGAACATTTGTTCACCGTTCACTTTAAAGTAATAATCTTTATCACAAAACTCGCCGCAATTAGTACCAGAATTGTTGCCATGACCAGTCACTAAAACTTTTGCTACAGCAGATTTTGTCCCATATGGAATTTCTAATTTACGAGCAGGGATTATATCTCGCTCAAATTGTTCAGAACTTACGTATCTTCCTCCCTTAGTATATAAATTTTTTATAGCAATTACGGGACGCTGGGGTGTCCCCTTTATAAATTCAAAACGAATATCTGCACTAAAACCAGCTGACCAACCATTATATTTAGCCCGTATAATCACACTATCTTTGAGAAGACTTGCATAATCTGTTACATCATACCTAAATGTGTGATTCCAACTACTATCAAAACCTTGATTACCGTATGATGGATTCCTAAAATTCATATAAGAACCATAAGGTGTAATAAATCTACCCAATTCATACGGCTCTAGAACATTAAAAACCCTCCATGTAGTGTCAACAACCAATGGGGATAATGATATAGTATCTAATTTAGTTACGGTGCTGTCTATCTTTCCAGTGTTGTGCATAATCTGGGTCAGAACATCATAATCCCAATCACTACAACCACCATCAGCACAACCAAGTGTAAAATACATATATACCTTCCTATATTCTGAACCCTCCGTTGGGAAATAAACTTTATTGTCATAATTCCCATGTCGATTCATTTGTGTACTTTCATGAGCATATACTTGTATCGTATCTTCAGCGTATGACAAAAAGGTCGATACTAAAGTAGTAACTAGAACATATAAAAATTTGTATTTCATGGACTTTAGGATTGTTTCACAAATATACAAAGGTTCAGGTATGATTGGACCTGAATTTATCCTAAAAAAACAAATTGAACATCCGCTAGGGATACTTAATGGTTAAGTGGTTTTACTGGATTGTCTCCTAAAAATAACAATCCCAATAATACCAATTAGGACAAAACTAAATGAGATCATTTCAGCTTGAGTAAAGTTTAATCCTAGAAAGTGGTAATCAGGATTAACGCGTATTTTTTCGATAAGAAAACGTTCAACGCCAGCAAAAATCAAATAGACACAAAAAAGTACACCAGGAGCAAATTTTTTACGAATAGACCACAGTATAAAAAATAATGTAAGTGCCATTAAAACCTCATAAAAAGGAGTTGGCCACACCGGATTTTCAAGAACTAAACCATGAACATTCCCCTCATAATGGTATGCCCATGCCCAATCTGGTAGCCAATTTAACCATGTTGGTTTTGGAGCTAAATTTTCAATACCCCAATCACCATCTCCACTCATATGACAGCCCATTCTTCCTACTCCATATGCTAGCATCATTGCAGGACCGCCCATATCTAACATTCTTTGCCAAGGCACTCCATTTTTGCCGGCATACCAAAGTACTCCAATAGCTCCACCAATTAACCCCCCAAAAAAAGTCAGCCCACTGAATGGATCCCTAAAAAGTACCATTGGATCAGCAAATAATTCCTTATAATGTTCAAGATGATGAAATAACTTGGCACCTGCGAATCCTGACAATGCAGCAATAAAAGTCAAGTTGCCAATTATCATGTGAGGATAAAAGGTTATGGTTTGATCAGGGTCTATTTCACCTTCCTTTACATATTGATAATATCTATAACTACCAAATGTGCCGAGCATCACTATGCCCCATAACCAAGAACCCTCTCCTGATATTAAAAATGCTTGAGGGTTATCTGACAAATCACTAAAATTGAATACAAGATAGATTATTTTAAATCCGATTAAAAAACCCACCAATCCATTGGTGAAAAGTTCACGAGTAAGATTTGGTTTGGATACTTTCTTTTTGATAGATTGTAATACCCCTTCCTTCTCTAGTCGTTTGAATTCAAGTGTAATAACCCAACTTGCTGCTAGGAAGGCTAAAGCAACAAAAAAACCAAACATCATCACAATTTTAAATGCAGGTATAGAAATACCAAAGACATCCAGGACTGCATGGTACAAAGTAGGATACATAACTAATTTTGATGCGAATTTAACACCCTAAAATTCATATTCACTTATTATTCTACCAAATACAATTCCCCATTGGTATCTTTATCAATCAATTTTAAACCATTTATAATAATTGATATTTTTGGATTTGAAAGAGTATAAGTAGTGGGGATATATACGTAATCAATGTGATGTTTAATCATATTAGTCTTCCAATCAAAGTTAGATACCAAGCTGCCTGACTGAACCCTAGCAAGATTTTCATAAAAGTCAACATGAAAATATTCCCATACTTTATCATTTATCCTAGATAAATAACCACTTGGCATTTTAAAACCATATCTTATTTGTAGTAGAATCTGATCAACATCAAATTCTCCATACATCCTGTAACCATCTCGAATACCATAAGGTAACATGAGTACATTTTGACCCTTAGTTTGACTTAAAATGTCTGAGTATTGGACTGTCTTCAAGCTATTCATTGGTTTTTGTACATGATCAACGTAAAAAACTGCAATAAAAAATAACATCAAAAACACGTATTTTAAGCTTAATTCACCTTTAGTAAACAAATAAAACACCCTGAATACAAACAAACTAGAAATAACAATCAACATCAAGATAAAGCGATCAGGGGCCCTAAGGTTATTTATTAAAGGAATAAAGTGAATAATACCCGTAAAATTGAAAAACAAATCCTTTCCATTCACTTTAAAAGATGGGAAGGATATTAAAAAAAAAGATATCACTGCAAATAGTAAGAAACGACTTATGTAATCATTTTTATACCTCTTGATAAATAAAAGTACAGCAAAAATCAATGCAATAAGTAAAGAGAATCCTATGAAAATTTTATTATCATTTAGATTATTTATTAGTCCGGTTAAAGACCATTCGTTATAAAACAAACTATCATTTGAAGGTGTAAATAATAACCGAATATCTGATGCACCCCATATTGCTCCCTTTTCTTCAACACCCAAAATTCGAAGTAATCTTATAACAAAGTGACCAACTAAAAAAATCCCTAAAATGATTAATGTTTTTTTATAATTCCAGTTTTTAAACCAATCATCTAATAGAAAAAACCAACATAAGTAAATTACTAAAAACGACAAACTATAAAAAACAATATAATAGTCCATGAAAAAAGCAATACAAATTAGCAGGAGTAAAATCAATAGGTTTGTCCCATTTTTTTTTAGGATGAAATTATGAGAAGTAAAAGTATTCATAACCAAAATCATAACATATGGGACAACACCAATCAGAACCAAATTGTAATGCACCCCACATTTAGTTAAGATATATGTATTAAACACCGAAATATAGGCAACCAAAATAGCAAATAGCGGCTTTACAACCATCTTTTTTGAAAGCACATAAAAACCTAAAAAAGCAGCGATTAATTGCATTGCAATACCTAAATTAATTGCCAGTTCTATATCCTCAACCAAATAATTAATTAAACCAAACCAAATCGTATTAGCATGCATCCATAGACTAGAACCCATTGGATAGAAAAAGTAATCCGTATAAAAAGTAGATACTCCTTTGCCTAACTGACTGGCAAAGTGCCAGGTGTTCCAAACATAAACCTTTGCATCATCAGCATCTGAAAAGAAAAAAATATGACTTGAAAATCGTGATATTAGATTATGAAAATGGGTCAAATAACTAAAAATACCAATTAATATCACCAAACAGTACTCAATTAAATAGTTCTTATATTTAGATATAAGATTCATTAATTAGTTACTATGTAAAACACTTTTGGGTCTAGCTGAGCCCAATCCACTAATAGTAATCTCTTCAAAAGTCAACTGTTCAATTGTATTTACTTTATTGGCGTCAAATGGTGCCTCAAAACGAATATAGTTTTCAGAGAACCCCTGCATTAAATCTTCACCATGATTTTCCTCCTCCCAAAGAACATTCATAGTCTTACTAATTTGTGACTCATAGAAATGTCTTTTCTTCTTAGCACTTAAAATTCTTAATCGTTGAGCTCGATCAGTTTTTTCAAATTTACTTACCTTATTAGGTAATTTTTTTGCTGTTGTATTGTTCCTTTCAGAGTATGGAAAAACATGCAAATAACTCACATCTAATGAGTTAATAAAATCATACGTACTTAAAAAATGTTCTTCTGATTCCCCTGGAAATCCTACAATAACATCTACCCCAATGCAACAATTTGGCATTTTGGATTTTATTCTTGAAATCCGTTCTTGATATAAACTACTCAAATACTTCCTTCTCATTTTAGTCAATATTTCATCGTTACCACTCTGCAATGGAATGTGAAAATGAGGGACAATTTTATTACTCTGAGCTACAAAATCTATAATCTCATCACTCAACAAATTAGGCTCAATGCTACTTATTCGAAATCTCTCGATTCCCTCAACTTTATCTAACGCTACCAATAAGTCATAGAATGTTTCATTGTAACTTTGAATCGCACCAAAATCTCCAATATTTACTCCAGTTAAAACAATCTCTTTGATATTTTTTGAGGCAACCTCTTCTGCCTTTAAAATTGTATCTTGAATGGATACATTTCTGCTCTTTCCTCGTGCCAGAGGTATAGTGCAAAATGAGCAGAAGTAATCACATCCGTCTTGAACTTTCAAAAAACTTCTGGTTCTATCTCCCATACTGTACGCTGGAACAAAATCATGAGTTTCCTTGATATTCTTATTATGAACGATAGCCATAGTTTCCTTCTCTAGTGAATGAAGGTGTTCAATCATATTGAACTTTTCAGCCGCTCCTAGCACCATATCTACACCTGGGATATTTGAAATCTCCTTGGGTTTTAATTGAGCATAACAACCGATTACCACCACATACGCATTTGGATTTTGCTTAAGAACTCCTTTTACAGTATTCCGACATTTCTTATCTGCGTTGTCTGTAACTGAACACGTATTGATAATATATATATCTGCCTTTTCTGTAAAATCTACTCTCATAAAACCATTCTTCTCCAATTGACGCACAATGGTGCTACTCTCTGAAAAATTTAGTTTACAACCCAGCGTATGAATGGCCACTAAAGACATGGATTGCAAAGTTAATTAACCTCATTGATTTCATTTTGATATTTTTCTCTATTACTTGATTTTCTGTTATTTGAACACTTTGAGCAATTATTCGTTAATGAATTAAGAATGCAAAAAAGAACAATCGATCAAATTATACCTGCTCAAAAAGTAAATATGGGTGGTCATATCATAGATCAACCCTTGCCTACTAGAAAGATTGATAATTTAGATCCGTTTTTACTAATTCACCATTGGCACAACCATCTTCCTGGAAATCAAAAACAACAGGACGTGGGAGTTGGACCACATCCTCATTGTGGATTTAGTCCTGTTACTTTCATCTTTAAAGGTGCCGTAGAACATCGAGACAGTCTCGGCAATCGAGCAATTGTTGAAAATGGCGGAACACAATGGATGTTTTCTGGAAATGGTATTACTCATAGTGAGCGTTTCCCAAAACAACTTGTAGAAGATGGTGGCGAATTAGAATTTATCCAATTTTGGGTTAATGCCCCTGCAAAATTCAAAAACAAACCACCCTATTACCAACCAATTAGTCAAGCTGAAACACCTATGGTTGAAGAAGAAAAAAGCAAAATTTGGGTAGTCAGTGGAGCTTATAAAGGCACCAAAGGTATAGCCCCTACATACTCTCCTCAACTTCTGCTCAGAGGTGAAGTTAGACAAGATGGCCACTTAAATATTCCCATACCAGAATCATACAATGCATTGATATATTTATTAAACGGCAAACTAGAAATTGATAAAAAAATATTAGTAACCAAAGACATGGGAATTTTAAACCATGACGGAAATAATATAAATATCAAAGCAAATGAAGATACTCGCTTCATCATTTTGAGCGGTGAACCTATCAACGAACCCATAGCTACCTATGGGCCTTTTGTTATGAACGATCAAACGGAGTTAATGCAAGCACTAAAAAAAGCTCAAACAGGAAAAATGGGTATACTTATTGAAGAATTTGATTAACCTTTCTGTAGTGTAAACCCAAAGGTAGATCCAATTCCAGGAGTACTTCTAACGTTGATTATTTGATGATGAGCTTCAACAATGTGCTTAACAATTGCAAGACCTAACCCATTACCGCCCTGATCTCTACTTCTTCCTTTATCTGTCCTGTAGAAACGTTCGAATAAACGTGGCAGATGCTCTTCTCCTATCCCTTGACCATCATCGGACACTTCAATGAGTATATTTTCGTCCATATCAAAAAAACCAACTTGAACAGATCCATCTACTTTACCATATTTGATAGCATTCACGATTAAATTTATTAATACCTGACGAATTTTAGCTATATCACCATTTACAATCACCTGTTTTGGATTTTGTTGCTGAAACTTTAAGGATATTTTTTGTTCAACTGCTTTGTTTTCGACAAGTTCAAACACTTCTTCTGTCAACTCAACAATATCAAATTTTACATAATCTAAAGGTGGATTTTTACCCTGAAGTATGTTTATATCTGTTAATTCATCAACCAATTCTATTAGACGTTTAGTCCCATTACTAGCCTTAATTAAAAATAATTCATTCACCTTTTCATCCTCCAATGCACCATCCAACAACGTATGAATATATCCTTGAATACTCTGAATTGGTGTTTTTAACTCATGAGAAACATTACCTAAAAACTCCGTAATGTATGATTCAAGTTCCCTTAAATCATTTACCTCTTTTCTATTTGCTTCCATCCATTTCAACACATCTTTACTTACCGCCTCTAATGGATCCGATTCATTTTTATACTTGTCTAATAAATCTTGATCTTGGTTAGTTTTAAATTGATAAATATTTCTGTAGATAGTCTTTATCTTATCGTAAATAAATCGGTTTAAGATCAGGTTAAAGGTGAAATAACATACAATCAAAACAACACAAAAATTAATGAATGAAGGTATGAAAGCAGACGTATAAATTGCAATCCCAAATGTAGAGATAATAGCTGCAGATAAACTAACAAAAAAAGCTATTGACCCAGGGCTTGTCGTATTTTTCACAACACAAACTTATAACCTACACCCTTAATTGTCTTGATTTTTTCGTCTCCTACTTTCTCTCGAATCTTTCGAATATGAACATCAATTGTTCGATCTACCACACTTACTTCAGAACCCCATACTTTCGAAAGGATACTTTCCCTCCTAAAAACTTTATCTGGTTTGGATGCTAATAAAAACAATAATTCGAACTCTTTTTTGGGAAGGGAAAAATGTTTATCATTAACTGACACCTTGAAAGTTTCACGATTAATGACCAAATTACCATGTTGAATCAGGCTTAATGTGTGTTGATCTTTTTTTCTAGATAATATGGCTTTTATTCTGCTAATAAGTGCACGAGGCTTTACTGGTTTAGTAATATAATCATCAGCACCTGCCTCAAATCCAGCAATCTCTGAATATTCTTCTGCACGTGCAGTTAGAAAAATAACGAATATGTCATGAAGTTTGGGTTTTGATTTAATCAAACGACAAGTCTCGATACCATCCATCTCAGGCATCATAACATCAAGTAGGATGAGATCTGGTTCTTTATCTACAGCTTGATACACAGCCTCAAGGCCATTGTTAGCAGTGTAGCACTTATATCCTTCTTTTTCAAGATTATATTTCAGTAAATCTACAATGTCTTGATCGTCCTCTACTATTAATATTTTTTTTCCCATTATATGAATGCAATAATTAATATACTTTGCAAATTCAATATTATGCCAAAGTTAAGAGAATATTATTTCGATTGATGTCATTTACTATTAAAATATTTATTAGCTATTATGTTGAGTTTAAACTTTCTATTTTGAACCAGTTGAGTAATAATTTACTTTAGATATTATTAGGTATCTAATTCCTCCTATTTTTAATAATTCTTGTGTAATTCGTAATGTCATTCAAATTTGAAACTGAACGTTCTATGTAACTTGAACTTGTCACCTCAGTAATAGTACATGTTTTTTGTATCTGTTGAAAATCAAAAGCCAATTCTGTCCGATTGGGATTAGACAGAATAGAGTCAAACGTGACAACATAAATACTATCATTTTCCCAGACAATTTTAAACCGAACTAATAACCCTTCTTGAAGAAGAAATTCCTCTTGAAACTCAGAAGTTCTGTGAATTAAAAACTTATTACTATCATGGGAGTAATGGAAATTTCCTACCCGCCATTCTCTAAAATTTTTAATATTCTGATTGTCTTTTTTCGAATCATCTACTTGATTACAAGCAAAAAATAAAAGGGGAAAAAACCAATAAAATTTCACTATTAATCTAATAATGGAATGAGTAGCGATTCCAATTGATGGCTTCTAAAACCTGATTTCACAATTCTACCTTCCTTATCAAGCAAGAAAGTTGCAGGGATTGAACGGACCTGATACAACTTAGCTGCTGACGATTTCCAACCACCTAGATCACTAACATGTTTCCATGTTAGTGCATCTTTTTGGATAGCTGCCTTCCAGCTTGCTTCTTTAGAATCAAGTGAAACGCCGTATATCTCAAACCCTTTGTCTTTATACTTTTCATAGATGGCCTTTACATGAGGGTTTTCCTTACGACACGGACCACACCAACTTGCCCAAAAATCAATAAGTACCACCTTCCCACGAAGGGAAGATAAAGCGAGTGAATCTCCTTCTGGTGTTTTTAATTTTATTTCTGGAGCAATGACACCATCTATCGTTGGACCTAATTTTGAAATAGCATCTTTCAGGCTATTGGTATAACTTGAAGTGGGAAGATCTTTTGCCATTTTCTCATAAGCAATAATTAATAATCCGGGTACCGGTTTATTGAATAAATATTTTGCGGCAAAATAAGTTGCAGGAGATGTAGGTTCAGTTTTGACAAAACTTTCAATATCAGCTGCTCTTTTCAAGATTAGATTATTATATCTATTCGTTGTTTCTTTCCTAGTATCTTCATTCGCTAACTGTGGATCAATCGATTCAATCTCTTTGTTGAATGCCTTCATATTACGTTCAAAATCTGTATATATTTTGAATATCTTCAGCATTGAAGCATTATACATACCTCCACTAATTGAGAAATCAATAAATTCATCTTTTGATAACTCAAGAATCAATTTTGCTCCTTTCTCTACAATTATCGGAACACCCGGAGGACTTGTATTTTCGAAAGTTATATAACATAAAGTGCTTTCAGCAAACCCTTCTCCTTCAAATCCAAAAGAACCCTTTTTATCTGTATAGGCACTATCTATTACTAGCAGCTGAGTATCCGAAATTTTGCTCAAAATAACCAGTGTGTTTTGAGGCAAGTTGGACTTAACCTTAATGGTAAACTCCTCTCTGCTGACAGATGAGTTACAACCCATCAATCCTGATCCGATTGCTAGTAAGCTGATCATTATAATCCATCTCTGAATATCTTTAAATAATTCCATTTTTATGTTTAACGTATAATTGATTCATTAATTATCAAGCAACTCTACCAGGAGACTTTTTGTCTTCTTGGGGTCAGCTTTCCCTCCACTTTTTTTCATAATCTGACCCATAAACATACCAATAAGACCTGTTTTACCTGCTTTGTATTCATCAACCTTACTGGCATTTTCACTTAATACTTCTCTAATCAATTGATGGAGGAAATCTTCATCCCCAGTTTGTATCAAATTCAAGTTATCTATCACCTGACTAACTTCTTGATCAGGATTGGACAATAGTGCTGGAAATAGCTTTTGTTCAGCCACACTAAAGTTGATTAATCCTTCATCAATATAGCTGATTATCTGTGCAATAGACTTTGGACTTAATGGAAATTTATCTATGGAAGATGCATGACTATTCACCCAACTTTTGACAGGTCCCATGATCCAATTAGCAACTCCTTTAAAATTCTTTAAATGGTCACAAGTAGCAATGAAGTAATCTGCTACATCCTTACTCTCTGTGAGTATTTCTGCATCATAATTACCCAACTGATATTCAGAAGTAAATCGAATTAGCAACTCCTTTGGTAAGGCTGGCATTCTATCTTTTATTTCTTTAATCCAATCTTCATTTACAATTAGTGGCGGTAGGTCTGGTTCTGGGAAAAAACGATAATCATTGACAAGCTCCTTGCTCCTCATTGAGAATGTGGTGCCTTTCATGGCATCAAAGCTTCGTGTTTCAGAAAAAATTTCTTCACCTGACAAGGCCATTTTACTTTGACGTTGAAATTCAAACTCAATGGCTTTTTTAACATTACTCATTGAATTCATATTTTTAACCTCAACCTTTGTTCCAAAATCTTTAGAATTAAGTGGTCTTATAGAAACGTTGGCATCACATCTCAAGCTCCCTTCTTCCATATTTCCATCGCACACTCCAAGATATCGAACCAACTTGCGAATTTCCATCAAGAAAGCATATGCTTCATCGCCGCTTCTAAAATCTGGTTCCGTTACAATCTCTACTAATGCTGTTCCAGCTCGATTGTAGTCCATGAGTGTATTAGATATATCCAAGTCATGGATACCTTTACCTGTGTCTTCCTCCATGTGAATCCTCGTTAGATTGATCCACTTTGATGTTCCATCAGGCAGTGAAATTTCTATTCCACCTCCATTACATATTGGAGTGTCTAACTGGGTAATTTGGTATCCCTTTGGTAAATCTGCATAAAAATAATTTTTACGTGAATACGAGTTGTATTTCCTGATGTCGCAATCACATGCCAATCCAAGCATGATAGCCATATTAACCGCTTCTTTGTTGTGAACAGGTAAAGTACCTGGATGTCCCAAACTAACTGGACTCACCAAGGTGTTTGGCGAAGCACCAAATGCTACTTCATCTGAGCAAAAAGCTTTAGAGTTAGTTTTCAGTTGGGCATGAATTTCTAACCCAATCACTACCTCATGTGTATCATTTTTTAACATCAAATTTTACCCTTCATTTATAAAATTAATTGCACTTTCTTCAACCCTCTTTAGACCTGACACATCAGCTCCCCCAGCTTGAGCAAAGAAGGGCTGACCTCCACCCCCACCTTTTATTTCTTTGGACCATTCCTTTACTAGATTACCTGCATGATAATTTTTTTGGTTAACCAATTGATCACTTATCATTACACTAATATTGGGTTTACCCAATACATCAGCTATCAAAACACAAAACAAGTTTTCTATTTCTCCCTTTAGTTGAAAACACAGGTCTTTTACTTGAGAAGCCTTATCAACTTTGATTAATTCAATGATAACCTTCATATCATCGATATCTTTAACAGAGGATTTCAAATGATCTTTTAGAATAACTAACTGTCTGTTTTCAAAAACCTGTAATTTATCTTGAAACAACGTATTCTCATTTTTGATATCCTGAATAGCTTTAATAATATTTTGTTGGTTGCCTAATTCTGATCGAATCTCACTGAGCAAATCAAGCTGACCTTTGACATAAATATCTGCCTGATTACCGGTAATTGCCTCAATTCTTCTCACACCAGCAGCTACAGCCCCCTCTTGTACTATTCTAAAACTCCCAATTTGAGCTGTATTTTTCACATGAGTCCCTCCACACAGTTCAATAGAATACTTTTTGTCAAAAGTTACCATTCTCACTGTATCCCCATACTTTTCTCCAAACAATGCCATTGCCCCTTGTTCTATGGCCTTATCAAAAGGGATATTACGATCCTCTTTTAAGGGAATTGATGAGCGAATTTTTTGATTGACTAATTTTTCTATCTCCTCCAATTCATCCTTATCAACTTTCTGAAAATGTGAAAAATCAAAACGCAAATACTTTTTGTTGACTAAGGAACCTTTTTGAGTAACATGATCGCCCAATATTTGTCTCAATGCTGCTTGAAGCAAATGAGTGGCACTATGGTTCAATGTAACTGCAGCTCTATGATCAGAGTTCACCTTAGCCATAAATTTTTGATTCATGTCTTTTGGCAATTCCTTAACTAGGTGAACTATTAATTGATTTTCTTTTTGTGTATCAAAAATTTCAATCTGATGATTATCAGATTGACCAGCTATTAACCCCTTATCGCCAACTTGCCCTCCACTCTCAGCATAAAAAGGAGTATAATTAAAAATGAGGTGAAATTGTTTTTTATCTTTTACCGTTACTTCTCTGTATCTAGTAATAGAAACCTCTGATTCTGTATAGTCGTAACCAATAAATTCTTCCCGATCATCCTCCAAAAGCTCAACCCAATCTCCAGTTGTTTTTCTGGCATCGGTTCTACTCCTATTTTTTTGCTCTGCTAACTCTTTCTCAAAACCTTTTACATCAACTTTGATATTTTGTTCTTTTGCTAGAAGTTGAGTCAAATCGATTGGGAAACCAAATGTATCGTACAATTCAAAAGCATGAATACCTGATATCATTTTTGTCTCTGATCTTGCATAATTTTCAAATAATTTCAACCCATTATTTAACGTATTCAAAAAAGATTTTTCTTCTTGTTCAACGACCTTTATTATAAAATCTTTCTGAGTAGATAGATTAGCAAAAACGTTTTCAAATTTACCCACAAAACCATCCACCAATTGATAAAGGAAAGGAGAATCTAAATCTAAAAAACTATAGCCATAACGAACAGCACGTCTCAAAATCCTACGAATCACATACCCCGCACCACTATTGTCAGGAAGTTGACCATCGGAAACAACAAAGCAAACGGCTCTCAAATGATCAGCAATAACACGAAATGCAATGTCTGTACTATCTTCTTCACCATATGTGTAACCACTAACATCCTCCAAAGCTTTTATGGTATCCATAAATAAATCTGAATCATAGTTTGACTGCTGTGAGTGAACTGCTCTAACTAAGCGTTCAAGTCCCATGCCTGTATCAACATGTTTTGCTGGTAAAGCAAGCAGACTTCCATCCGCTTTTCTGTTGTACTCCATAAAAACAAGATTCCACAATTCAATAACTTGCTCGTGATCTGCGTTTACAAGGCCAGCACCATCTACTTTTGATCGTTCTTCATCTGATCTAAGGTCAATATGAATCTCCGAACAGGGACCACACGGACCAGTCTCTCCCATTTCCCAAAAGTTATCCTTTTTGTCTCCAAGGATAATTCTATCCTCTGAAACATGATTCAACCAAATGGATTTGGCATCCGAATCCAAATCTAAATCATCTGATTTACTACCCTCAAATATGGAGACATACAATCGATCTTTATCAAGATTATACACATCAGTCAATAGCTCCCAAGCCCAGTTAATTGCATCCTCTTTGAAATAGTCCCCAAAACTCCAATTCCCAAGCATCTCAAACATGGTATGATGATAGGTGTCAACACCCACTTCTTCGAGATCATTATGCTTACCACTAACTCTGAGGCATTTTTGTGTATCAACAATTCTTGAATGGATAGGAGATTGATTTCCAAGGAAGATATCCTTGAACTGATTCATCCCTGCGTTAGTAAACATTAGAGTTGGATCATCTTTGATAACAATAGGTGCAGATTCAACAATTTTATGGCCTTTTTTTTCAAAAAAAGCTAGAAATGTCTTCCTTATGTCTTGTGCCGTCATTCTTTTGGATGTAACTGTTAATAATTAATGTTAGATCTATTTATCTTTGCATCGTATTAAGTAGGCAAAAATACAATGCGTAAAACAAAATTTAGATTTAATCCTGAAACTCTTGAATATGAAAAAGTTTCAAATACGCTTTTGATACAAATTGCCCGCGTATTTGGATTTATATCTCTTGCCGTTGTAATTGGTATTATTAGTTTTCTTATTGTCTACAATGGAGAAAGCACAGAAGCCCTTAAAAATCAACTTGCTGATTACGAAATTCAGGTAAAACTTTTAGAAAAAAAATCATTGGATATGCAGACTAAATTGGATGACTTATCATCCATGGATGACCATGTATACCGAGAGATATTTGGTGCAGATCCCATTAGCAATGACATCCGTAAAGCTGGAACGGGTGGATCGGATAAATATATATCCCTGGACCAATTAAGAGATGGTGAAAAAATCAAAAAACTTCATCAGCGTTTAGACAACATGGAGAATCAGTCAAAGATTCAGCAAAAATCCTATGAAAAGCTCATTGTGATGGCAAAAAATAAAAGTAAGATGCTTGCCTCTATACCTGCCATTCAACCAGTATCTAATAAAAATTTAAGAAGAATAGCCTCTGGATTCGGATACCGAATCGACCCTATTTACAGAACACGAAAAATGCATAAAGGCCTTGATTTTTCTGCACCTACAGGCACTAAAATATACGCTACAGGAGATGGTGTTATAAAAAAAGTAAAACGTGCAAGATGGGGATATGGTACACATGTAGTTATAGACCATGGATATGGATATACTACGCTTTATGGACATATGAGCAGAGCAAGTGTAAAACAAGGACAACGAGTAAAAAGAGGACAACAAATTGGATTAGTTGGAAGTACGGGTAAATCTACAGGCCCTCACTTACATTACGAAGTTGCAAAAAATGGTGTTCAAGTGAATCCAATTGGATATTTCTACAACGACTTAACCACGGAACAGTACGAAGAAATTATCAAACTTTCTTCTAACCCTAATCAGTCTTTCGACTAATGGGACTCTCCTCAGAAAAACTATTTCACAAACTCACAGAAGTATGCAACCACTTCGATATACCTCCCTCAACATTACGCTATTGGGAATCTGAATTTCCTTCTTTTAATCCAAAAAGAAACGAAAAAGGAACTCGCTTTTATAACCAAAAAGATATCGAAGAAATTTCAAAAATTCACCTACTCGTCAAACAAAATAAATACACTATTCAAGGGGCTATTGAAAAACTGAAAATGGATAAAAAAAAGATTGACGAGAATTTAAAAATCGTCCAAAAACTAAAAAAAATCAGAGACTTCTTAACCCAACTAAAGCAAGAGTTGTAGTTTTGTAGAGTGAACAAACTCTATTTCTTCTATACTCTTATTTTATTCATTCCTATTCAAGCATTAGCAAACTATCCCCCATATGATGCCGTGGCAATAAGTTTGGGGGGCTCTTCAGTTACATATATTTCACCTTTTTCGATAGGGTTCAATCCAG
>CAJWLP010000024.1 GCA_913043145.1 uncultured Bacteroidota bacterium | reverse complement strand
CATAAATACTATCAAACCAGACCGTTGTATCGGGCTCTCCAATAGAACTTTTGATTGGATGGTAAGTCTTTTCGGGTTGGTTAGTGTAATCACCCTCCGGAGCTCCACCTTCAATCCATTTTTTAATGATAAGTTTATCATTTTCAGTCAGGTATTTTTCACCAACAAAATGGGTGTAGTTTCGATTCGCTGGCCATGGTGGCATAAGTCCGCTTTGCGTAACTTTCAAAATCGTATTTTTCTTTCGATTGACTTGGTTGTAGTTGATCAATGAAAAAGGTGCTACGCCTTCAGGTTGATGACATGGGGTGCAATTCTTAAGTAAAATTGGAGCAATATCCTTATTGTAGGTGTAAGAACTTTCTTGACTACATGAACCAATTACTCCACAAATGAATAATAAGCATATTACTTTTTTCATTCACACAAAGTTAATCTCATGTGGACTTAGATTGCAATTTTTTGTTGGGTCTAAATCTTTTGAATTAAAAGTAAAGTTTAATCTTATTTTCGTGTTTGAATGGTTGGCAAGTTTATAGATGTTGAAAAAATTATTCTGGATAAGAATCCTAAGCTTTACAAGAGGCTTCCAAGATTTGTAATAAATTATTTAAAAAAAATCTTATGGGAAGATGAAGTGAATCAGATTATTGCTAATAATGAGGGAGTTACTGGAATTCAGTTCTGTAAAAATGTTATACAAGAATTTAAGATAGATGTAGAGATTATAGGGATAGAAAATGCCCCTAAAACAGGTGGAGTAACCTTTGCTTCCAATCATCCATTAGGAGGTATTGATGCACTAGCTTTTATTGATCAATTTTCAAATTACAGAACTGATATCAAATTTATTGCCAATGATATATTGTTGAATCTTGATCCAATGAAAGATATTTTTGTGGGCGTCAATAAGCATGGAAATACAGCTACTCCGTCATTAAAGAATCTAGATGCTGTCTTATCTAACGATGAGTCGGTGGTGATATTTCCCTCTGGTTTTGTAAGTCGAAAAAAAAATGGCGTTGTGAAGGATTTAGAATGGAAAAAAACCTTTGTAACACGAGCAAGAAAGCATGGAGTGCCTATTGTCCCAGTCCATATTCAAGGTGAGCTTTCACCATTTTTTTATAGGTTGAGTAGGTTTAGAGAATTCATTGGGATTAAAGCAAATATTGAAATGCTTTTTTTAGTCAATGAATTGTTTAAACAGAAAAATACGTCAATAAAAATTATATTTGGCAAAGCCATTCAACCTGAGATACTTGATAAAGACGTCCGTAAAGATGTAGAATGGGCTGCATTCATTAAAGAGATTGCATTTAATTTAAAATATAAAGCATGAGCCAAAATTTGGACTACATAGCATCACCAGTTCCATTGGATTTGATTCAAAAGGAATTAACAAGCGATCGTTTTGTTCGAGTGACAAACAAAGGTAGTAATGAAATTTATGTTGTGAATCATCATAATAGCCCCAATATCATGCGTGAAATTGGACGACTTCGTGAAATAACATTTGCAAATGCAGGAGGTGGTACAGGAAAATCGATTGACATTGACGAATATGATACGAGTGAATATTGTTATGAGCAGCTTATTGTTTGGGCCCCAGAGTCTAAAGAGATTGTGGGTGGATATCGATTTATTGACTGCTCTAAAATCATGCATACGCAACCTTTAAAACTCTCCACTCGAAGTTACTTTTTGTATTCAGACCAGTTTAAAAGGGATTTCTTACCCTACACTGTTGAATTAGGGAGAAGTTGGGTTCAGCCAAACTTTCAACCCTCGAGTGAATCTCGTCGAGGAATTTTTGCCTTGGATAATTTATGGGATGGTTTGGGGTCTATCGTTATAGATAATCCTCATATAAAATATTACAGCGGTAAAGTAACCCTTTATTCAAATTATAATTCAGAAGCCAGAGATGCTTTGATGTATTTTATGAGTCACTTTTTTAATGATCCAGACGGATTAATCGCTCCAATCAGTTCGGTTGATTTCACTACCGATATTCAGCAATTTAAAAAAGAATTAGTAGGGTTAGATTATAAACAAGGACACAAACTATTAAATAGCTTTGTTAGAGAACGTGGTGAGAATATTCCTCCATTAATCAATAGTTATATGAGTCTCTCTCCAACTATGCGGTCTTTTGGTACAGTTATGAACCAAGACTTTGGAGATGTTGAGGAAACGATGATACTTGTCACGATAAAGGACATCTATGATGACAAAAAGGCAAGATATATTGATACTTACAAGTCCTAATTTAATATTCTAGGCTGCAACCAATTGGGTTGGTTTTTTTAATTTTGGGCAATTGACCTTTATTTATAAGTTGGATTGCATCGGCTAAATAGTTGTTTTCCCATTGTTGCTTATAACTTCCCAAACGTTCTATTCGGTCGTCCATCATTCCCTGATATAGAATTTCACCTTTTGCATTGAGAAGATAAAATTCAGGGGTTACTGTAGCATTCAATTGACGGGCTATTTGATGCGTGTAATCTCTAAAAATGGCAGGTTTGAATTTTGTTTCTTTAGCAAAATTATTGATTTCCATTGGTGAGTAGTAGTTGCCACTTATCACGCCAATGCTTTGAATATTTGAGTATTCCTTTCCTAGTTTGGAAAAAGGCGTAGATAGTGAATGACATAGAGGGCAGTCGGGAGCAATAAACATGACTATTGTATACTCATTGAGGCTTACAATTTGTTTGAAATTGGATGAAATCGGATCGGGTTTGCAAGATCCCAAAAAGAGAATAATGAGTGCAAAAATATTAGGGAGTTTCATAGTTATATATCGGAAGTGTGATATAAAAGGTAGTACCCTTATTAAGGACGCTTTTGAATTGAATCTGACCACCAGAATTCTCAATAATTTTTTTAGATAATGCAAGTCCTAAACCCATGCCTGAATTTTTGGTACTAAAGTTTGGTGCAAATATATTGGGATGATTCTCTGTTGAAATACCAATGCCATTATCAGAAATTTCAATTTCAATATCTTTTTTACTAGTTAAAGAAACTTTTATTTGACCCATTATGTCATCTGGTATGGCTTGAATGGCATTTTTGATAATATTTATTAGAACACGTTTTATTTGCTCACTATCAGCCCAAAGGAAAATATGTTTTTGAATTTCTGATTTAATTTGTGTGTTTTTCTCTTGTTTAAATAGTGATACTACTTCATAAGTTATGTCTGATAGATTGAATGCATTAAATTGGTCTTGAGGCATTTGGGCAAAAGAGCTGAATTGCTCTGCCATAATGCTTAGGCTTTCAATTTGTTTGAGTAATAATATGGATGTTTTTTTTGTGAGTTCTCTTTGTTTGTCGGAAGAATCATTTTCAATGGAACGCTGCAAATGTTGAATACTGAGTTTCATAGGAGTCAATGGATTCTTGATTTCGTGAGCTACTTGTTTTGCCATTTCTTTCCATGCTCCTTCACGTTCTGAATTAGCAATTTGTTGAGCACGCTCTTGAAGTTCTATCGCCATTTTATTGTATTGCTTAACAAGCTGGCCAATTTCATCATCTCTGTTATAATTAATCAACTCGTTAGATCCTCGTAAAACTGTTTTTGCAATTTTTTCACGAATAATTTCTAAAGGTTTTGAGATCTCTTTGCTTATGAAATATGCAATGAATCCTCCAACAATAAGTAGCAAGAAGTATACATTGATGATATTAATAATGAGGTTGGATAGTTGTTTATTAAGTAATTCATTTTTAGAGAATAGTGGTGTGTTCACATATCCAATGACCTCGTTTCTTCCATTAAATAAAGGAACATAGGCACTGAGGTAGTCAGACCCCTCAAGTTCTTCTTGAATCAGTAATTGAGAAGTTTTATCCATATTTAGCTTGTTGTAAGCTATAGGGTTCATTTGGCTTCCTAAGATTTGATTATCAACAATGGATGGTTTGGAACTGCCTAGTAATTTTCCATATTTATCAAATAAATTAATATCAACCTGGTGTGTGTTACTCTCTTCATTAAGAATCAATAAACGTTGTTCTTCGTTACTTAATTTTTCAGATAAATTAACTCTATTTTGGAGTCTTGAACTAATATTCTTAACCTTATTTAAAAGTTGTTCCTCCAACATTGCATTGTAATTTGATTTTTCGAAATGAACAATGGTATAAACTGATAGGAGTAATCCAAATATGAGTATAACCGTAATGGCTACTTGAATTCTGGAGCTTAAATGATGGGATAAGTCAGGAAGAAAAGTGTGCGTTATTTGTTGATTTGTAACAGAGAATATTCGAAGTAATAAAGAACCAAGAATGCCAATGAATATGATAATAATCAATACAAAAGTAAATATAGTAAGTATCTGTCTGAACGGATTAGCATAGATACTAAGAATTACCTCGTAATCACTATTTGAATACCGAGTATGTTTAACACCTCCAAAAAATAAATTCTCCTGATTTTCATCAGGGATTGAATGAAGCTGATAGGGGAACTCTCCGAGTTGACTAATTAATTTGTTTGAGGCATAAATTCCATAGGAGTAATCGTCTAGTGTGATAATTTCTCTATTTTTTTGGTTAGCAAATGATTCAGGATACAAGAAGTCTGACTGGACAATGCGAGGTTCTAGTAGTATGAAGGTAGTGCCAAAATGACCCTGAATATCACAGTTTTCAAACTTGGCAATGTACCCGTTATTAGAATTTTTAAGTTCGTAGAAATAAGCACTAGTGGTGCGATTTGTACAATCATTATAAATGCTGTCGAGGTAGTGAAGTGTATAGAGATTATTTTGATTAATGTTCTTACCGTCAGCACCAAAACTGAACAGCTTTAATTCATATTTTTCTAAGTAGTTGCTAAAATATAATTGTTTGATTCTACCCTCGATGACATCTTTACGTTGATTGAAATCTTCATAATTTTCGGGGGTTAAAAATTCTTGAGCTAATTGGTTTTCAATACGAGCTAGTCGACGAATAGTTTGTTCATCTTTGTAACTCATTAGCTCTGCAGCATACTGAATTAAGAAGGTATCTGTTCGAGTTTTTTGAGAGGAATAGATAACTCCAGAGATAATAGCGGCAGTAATAAAAGAGTAGGTATAAACTACTTTCTTAATTGATTTTAGATAGGTGTTTACAACAAGACAAATGCCCAATAACATTGAGATACTAATCAGATCAAATAGTTCGCGGTGGGCATTGAAATATTGAAACCCTGTAAAAATTAATACGCCAATGATGAACCATATCCAATGGTTTAAATTATGAAGTTTCATTTTGGATTTGCTGATGAAGCATGTAACCCAAAATAGAATGAAACAGAGACAGATATATAAAAGTAGGATATAGGACGGAATATTGAAATCAACTAATCGTTCAAAATCAAGTAAAATATGAACATGAGTGATAATGTTAGAACTTAGGTTGATAAAAAAGTCAAGACAAAAAAGTAGAATACCAATAATGATTGGCTCAATTAATTGAGTTTTAATTTTTCTAAAAACATAAATTAAGCTAACACTGATAAGTATGACAGATATGAGGTGTATAAATAGAATCGTTAATAAGTGTTCTTTAGATAAGCTGTCAAAATTTTGATTGGATAAGAAAAAATAATCATCGAAAGGAATACCTAAATTGTAAAACACGAGGAGGTTTATTCCAATGATAATTAATGTGGCCAAGTGCATTAAATCCTGTTCTTTTCTGCCGTGATACAGGAATAAAAAGAGGAACAAAAATGAAATGAATAATGAGATAACTAATAGAGCACCTTGGAATGCATCTTTTTGTTGGGCTGTCAATCGAATTTGACCATCCATTATTGGAATGTTGTCAGATAAGATGAGTTTATTTCGAAAAGATTTGTCAAACTTTATAAGTTTTGGACTTACTCTACCACCATTAACAATTCTGTAAGCTAAAAATGAAGTGTTAGACTTAAACAAGATATAAATGTCATCTCCATAAGTATAGCGAATAGGAAACTTCTTTATGTCGTAAATGCTTGGATGTAACGAAATCTTGTTACTATTCCAATGGGTTAATTCACTTTTCTGAAAAGAAAGAAAATACCATTTTTCGCTCCGAATAATCTGGCCCAATGAGTCTGAGTAAACCATGGATTTATCAGTCATAATTTGCTCAAATAAATTTTCTGCTTCAGGAGCTATTTCTTTTGCAAAGGGGTCTAAATCAAGAAATTCAGGCTGAGGATTTTCATCATTGTGTTGAAATGAGAAGTAGGATAAAAGAAAAATAAGTACACCTCCTACTAGCCAGCCTATTTTTATTATTCTATTCAAAAGTTAGTGTCATTTTGTAAATAATGGATGACGTAGTCTTTAACAGCGTCTTCCAGAGCATAAAAAGGTAAATTATAACCTGCACTTATAGTTTTTTCCATAGATGCTTTGGTGAAATACTGATACTTATTTCGAATATCTTCAGGAGTTGGTATGTAACTTATGTTAGGTTTGATATTTAGTGCTGAAAATATAGCATATGCTAAATCATTAAATGTTCTGGCTTCACCGGATCCTGCATTATAGATGCCACTATCTTTTTGGTTTTGATACCAAAACCACATTAGATTAAGCAAATCTTTAACATATATAAAGTCTCTCATTTGCTCCCCATCATTAAAATTAGGGTGATGAGATTTGAATAATTTTAGGCTACCATTAGTTTTGATTTGATTAAATGCGTGCATAACTACACTGGCCATTCTACCTTTATGATATTCGTTTGGTCCAAAAACATTGAAAAATTTTAATCCTACCCAGAACGGAGGTTTACTTGATTGTTTAGTTACCCATAAATCAAAACTTTGCTTGCTTTGACCATATGGGTTTAAAGGCGTTAACTCTTCAATTGAATGTTCATCACTAAACCCGTGTTCACCGTTCCCATAGGTAGCAGCTGAAGAAGCATATAGAAAAGGAATTTGATTTTCACTAGCATATTTCCATAGTATTTTAGAATAATTCAGATTTAATCGGTCAAAAATCTCAGAATTAAATTCTGTGGTATCGGTTCGAGCTCCCAAGTGAAAAATAAAGTCAATCGAATGTCGATGGATATCATGAATAAATAGGTCACGGTCTATTTTAGCAGTAAAATACTTATCCGTAAGGTTGTTATATTTATTTTCACGACTAAAATCATCAACTAGAATTAGATCAGTTAACCCTTTTAGGTTGAGGAATTCTACCAAACAACTTGCTATAAAACCTGAAGCACCTGTAACAACTATGGCCATAAATACGAATTTAAGCCTAATTGTGAAAATCTACAGGTGTGTCATTAGATTTTCTTTATGATGATTAGTTTGGACTTAAACTTAACCTTAAATTTGCATTCATTATCACGTCGATGTCAGATAAACAAGTTTTTGTAACTCGAAAAATGCACTTTAATGGTGCTCATAAACTGTACAATCCATCTTGGACAGAGGAAAAAAATGAAGAAGTATTTGGACGATGTGCCAACAAGAACTGGCACGGTCATAATTTTGACTTATATGTTACTGTAAAAGGGGTACCAAGCCCGGATACGGGTTTTGTGATGGATCTAAAAAAATTAAAGATTATATTAAAGGATCGGGTTGTATCAAAGTTAGATCACCAAAATTTCAACTTAGATGTTGATTTTTTAAAGGATGTGATGCCCAGTATTGAAAATATCGCAATTAAAATATGGGAGCAGTTGGAAGGTCAACTTCCAGATAATGCCAAACTCCATTGCATCAAGCTTTACGAAACGGAAAATCAGTTTGTAGAGTATTACGGTTAATATTTATTAAAAATTTCGAGACTTCTAACGGATAACTTATGTCTGTGTTCATTTTATAATTTTTTAAGACTATATTTGTAAGCAATTACTCACTTATAATGACTAATAAAAAACAATCTATTTTAGAATCTGCTTTGTTACTATTTTCTGAGAAAGGGTATGATGCTGTTTCAACAAGTGCTATTTCTAGACATGCAGAAGTTTCAGAAGGACTTATATTTAGGCACTTTAAAGACAAAAAAGGCTTACTTAGTAAGCTTTTAGAAATGTGGATAGAGAAGTTCGAAGATCATCTTAGTACAATTGATTCAATAGAAAAAGCTGATCAGCGGATACAAGCTGTTATGGAACTTCCTTTTCGATTAGATGAAGCCGATTACCCGTATTGGAAATTGGTATATTCACTAAAATGGCAAAATAACACCGTTATAGATGAGTATATACTCACTTTAAAAGAAGTGTTAGAGAAATCTCTAATGGATTTAAAATACCCTGATCCACTTATTGAAGCAGAATTAATAATTTCTTATTTTAATGGATTTATTACAACGGCAGTCTTAAAGAACGATAATAACTTATCCTCCCGCTTGCTTGAGACACTTCAGAAGAAGTATATATGATGACTGTCTTAGTTGAATTTATAACTGAAATTTCTAATTATAAAAAGTCTACTTTACCTGAATCCAGGTTGTAGTAAGCTGGTACTATTTTAACTGAACCAGAGGCTACCGCATTACCAATAATAGCTGATCGGGTTGATAAGGCTTCAACATTTTTTTGTGCATTTACCTTAACAACCTCATTTACGCTTGAGCCTTCTTTTGCACTTGCTATTGCAGGTGCTATATGAGCTAAAAGATGATTTAAGTTGTGACCATTATCGCCACCAGCAACTGCTGCAGTAACTGCACCACAACTTTGATGTCCCAGAACTACAATAACAGTGCTACCGCAATGAGCAACAGCATATTCTATGCTTGCAATGGTTGATGTATTTGCGACATTACCTGCTACTCTGAGAACAAATAGTTCACCTAGTCCCGCATCAAAAGCTAATTCAGGAACTACTCTACTATCCGCACAACTAAGAACTATGGTGTGAGGTTGTTGTCCCTTTGTCAAGACATCTCTACGTGAACTGTCTTGTAATTTACCTTCTAGTTTATCAGCTACAAATCGGCTATTTCCTTCTTGAAGCCTGTTTAATATTTCCTCATGATTCATATCACTTACAAATTTATAAAAAAGTGATAATATTCTAATAAATTAGAAATTGAAAAATTGTTGCGAATAAGGGGTAGTTTTCGATTGAACGTTATACATTTTTTGAACCTGGTTTTAATAGAAAAGGCAACCATCTTATTTACTATTATTTTATTGATTTTAATCTTGAGTGGAATTTTACAGACCTGGATATTTTGCAAAAAAAAGCCCATAATGAAAATTATGGGCTTTAGTGGAATATAAAATTCTTAGTCTTTAATTAACTTGGAGGAGATAATTCCTTCTGTTGTCTGTATGTTAAGGATGTAATATCCGGATTTTAAATCAGAAATATTAATATTAACCACATTATTTGCAGTAAGGTTTTTCACTTCTCTTCCTGTGATGTCCATCATTTGAATAGACTGAACATGATACTTATTATCCACAGAGACAGTTACTTCACTATTTGCTGGGTTAGGGTAAATAGAAGCTGAATTACTAGGAAGCTTATCGTTAACAGCTGCAAGCTGATCTACAGTATATTCACCATTAATAACAGCAATTCTAGGACACATGTAGCCCATGATGGTATCAATGAACGTCCTTCCTTTTTCTGGTCCCATATCTGGGTTACCTGGAAGAGATGCCATGTGACAAGTTATTCCAGGAGCAACCTCTGCTTTTGCATAAGGGGACTCAGGATTCCACCATTGCCATGGTCCAGATCTGTTATTGTATAAATCATCTGTGATTGGTCTTATAATTGGGAATAAATGCTCAACATCTTCGTTGATTGTCATTTTATCTCCAGGAGCAGGATAAATATAATCTAACGTCTTTCCATAGTGTGATCTTGCCTTTTTATTGTATTCATCATTAGAAGGCATATTCTTAATGGCATCATTATTTCCAACCGCATTGGCTTTTTGAATAAATAAGTTTCCACCTTGTACTTCTACAACATTTCCATTTGTTGTTGGAACAACAACAATACCTTCATTAAAAGGTGCAAAAGGGTCTCTAACCGCTTGAAATGTAATCATTGGAGCATCACCAGCTTCTAGCCATGATGTGTCAGCTAAAGCACCGCCTGCGTTAACAACAGCTTGAACCGTTAAATCTGTTGAAGGTGACTGGTAAAGGTTAAGTAAACCTCTGGAACCATCAATTAATCCAACTGTAGCTGTATCAATGTATGATTTATTACTTAATGGATTCAAAAACTTAGTGAGTTCCATTTCAGTGTATTTGTCTAGCGTAGAGTATCCAAGAGCAACATATGCTCCAGTACCCTCACCATATAAAGTGATTTGGCTTGCATCCATGCCATATGTATTGTCACCAGCAGCTTCAGTTCGAATTACAGATATTGATTGTTTAACGTCATGAATAGCTCGATAAACAGCATTTAATAACTGACCTTTACGTGCTTCCTCAGATGAAGCCAATGGATTCCATCCACCACGATATGCTACAGATACAGCAACATATCCTCTTTTAGCCCACTCAGTACACAAAACAATAGCTGAACTATCTGTTTTGACACCACATGGTGAACCATTAATTACTGGTGGTAAAAAGTTACCTGTATGTAAGTATACAATAACAGGTCTGTCTGTTTTTGAATCTACATCACTTTTTGCACGATAAACATCCATTTTGAGATCAGTAACTTTGATTTTAGATGAAGGATCTCTTGGGTCGTAGTAGGTTGCTGGTATGGCTTGTCCAGTTGCAAGAGCAGTTTTAATAGCAGTGATATCTGCAACTACTTGAGCAGGGTCTGAAGTGTTTGAAGTCAAAAAATCAATGTTTGTTGCATATTTAACATCACTAGTCACTTCAATATCCGCATCACTATAAATCGGATCAATGTATCTTTTTTGAGCTAGTGATATGCTAGCTGTAAAAGAAAGTAAAAGGGTAAAAATTAAGTATTGTTTTTTCATTTTTAAATAATATTTGAAATTGCAAGATATAGATTAAATTTTAAATGCTTATTTCTTGGTAAACTTCAAGTCGGTTTGAACTGAAAAATAAACGAGTCTTCCAACATATGGACCACCATATACTTGGTAGTTTAAATTATTGAATACAGAGCGTTGTGTGTTTTCATTTTCGGCATCAAATAAGGGCATTAAACCCAGTACGTTTGAAGCTCCAAGTTTAAAGGTTGTTTTTAATGATGGTACTTGATAATTGATTTGTAAATCAAGCATATCGTAGGTAGGGACAGTTCCAGTGAACTGAGGAGATCCCTCAAAAACGAATCCTTCGATCCATTTGTAATTTATACCAAATCCAAAGTGCTCACCTTGAAGATAGGGGAGCTTTAGTTTCTCCCCAGAAAAACTAATATTAAATTTATGTTCAGGGGTATTGAACGCTGGTATAATAGGATCGTCACTTCCTTTTTTGTTGAGTTGGTTCCAGGAATAGTTGCCTCCTAAGGCATATTTTTTGAAATAATAGTTTAATCCAATAGCAACTCCTTGTGTAGTTACTCTAGATTTGGCATTTGCCGCAACTCGATAAACACCAATATTCGTTGGAAAGTTATTAATTGGATCAATGTATGCATCGATACCAATATTATATCCAATGAAGTTAGTGTAGGATGTATAGTAATAACCCGCATCAATAAATAGCGATTGATCAGCAATGTTTCCTTTGTAGCCAAATTCGATCGTTCTAGCTTGTTCTGGGCGAATGGGGGCTACATCAAAATACTTAAGTAAATCAGGTTGTAGGGTCGTTGCACTATAGTCGATAAATGATTGAACATCAATAAGTGAGTCATAACCTTCCAGGTTACCAAGAAGACGAGCTCTTCCAACATCATAGTATAAATACTGATCTGCAAGCGTAGGGTTTCGAATGGCCGACGAAAATGAAGTTCGGAAGACGTGATTTGTACGATGTTTATAGATAAGAGAGGCCGCAGGTGAAACTAAGAAATCAAAATTTTGATTTTTATCTACACGTGTTGTCACATTGGCAATTACACGATCCATGAGCCATCTTTTTTCAATCCCACTATATACCCCGCCTTCATAATTGGTGATGGTCACATTTCCAGTATCTTTAAGAATAGTTCCTCTTGAGTTGGGTCGATATAATCGACCATTTGCTCCAACGGTAATTTTTCCAAAGCTAGGTGTGAAAATATATTCCCCTTGAGCATGATAAAGTGCAGAACGGTCAAAAAAACGAGTACCATTATCGGTGAATAGGCGAGTAGTAATATCTTGAAACACGCTATCAAATTCAGCTGTTCCTGGCAGAAATCTTGGGGAGTAAATCCCTCCACCAGAACCGTCATTTAAAGCCCTGATGTCCTCATGCCACGCACGGATAGAATCTTGATGTTGTGCTAAAAAAGGATTTAAATGATTATTTATCCAGTTGGGTACATTATCGTGCACGGCAGGAGAATAAGTGGGATATCCTGGTAATTTTTCAACTTTATATCCTGCAGAATACGGCTGTCTCCATCGATTAGCATAACTCGTAAACCATTGGTTGTTATCAATTGCTCGGTTATTTAATTCAAATCCAGTAGCTACAATATCATAGGTATCGCCAGCATCTTCATTGGTTGAGTATGCTCTCAAGAAATACTTACCTTTATTTCGTAACTCTATTTTATTTTGCCAAAAACGAATATTCTCGAGTTTATAACGATTGTCACCTTGATACACTGTACTTCCTCCGCTAAAATTAAAGGCATATTCAAGTTCAGTTTCTTTATTGATTTTGAAGAAAAGAGCTGAATTTATTTTAACATTATCCGTACTATAGTCAACTAAATCAACTTCTCGATAACCAGTTCGGTAAAAGGCACCAAGTCCTGGATAGAATAGTTGCCCAGTTGGATTCAGACGGTCTTCATAATTTTCGTCACCATATCGGTTAACAGCATCGTAGCCGCCTGGGTTAGTCTGATCAAAATCTGAATCTTGTGTCGGTTGGTAGTTTTCTGCTTCCCAGTCATTGGCTTGCATGTAGCTAGCAGTGAGTTTGTATCCAAATTTTTGTTCTCCTTTTTCATTATTGAAATAATCAGCAATACGGAATTGAACTTGACCCATTTGACGTTCACCTACTTTGATTTCGGCCATAACTCCTGGAAACATAAAAGGACTTTTTGTCTCCATGCTGATCACTCCATTGAACGCATTAGGACCATAAAATGCACTACTTGCACCAGCGATTACATTTACACGCTGTATATCTATATCACTAGCACCTAAGAAATTCCCTAAACTAAAGTTCAATCCAGGAGACTGATTGTCAACCCCATCAATTAATTGAAGAGATCGGACGGGACTGGTGCTATTAAAACCGCGAGTGTTAACTACTCTAAAACCTAAGCTAGCAGCAGTGACATCTACTCCTTTAAGATTACCAAGGCTTTCATAAAACGATGCTGCAGGTGCATCTTTTATAGCTTTGATACCAATAGATTCGACAGTTAGTGGGGCTTCTTTTTGTTTTTCAGTAACTCTACTTGCTTTAACCACAGCTCCTGTAAGCACATTTTCTTTTGCTTCTTGCATGATTATTGAAAGTTTTGAGGTTGGTGATTTGACAACAACTTGATTATCTAGATAACCTAAGTAAGAAACCTTTAATGTCAAGGGGAAAGAATTTACCTTTAAGCTAAAAGATCCATTTTCATCGCTAATAGTTCCAACGCCATTAAGTGATGGAACAACAATATAAGCTCCAATCAAAGATTCTCTATTAGAATTTGTGACTTTACCGGACACATTTTGTGCTCGAGTAATATTGGAGAAAAAAAAGGGAATCAATATGGATAGAACCCTTTTGATAGCCTTAATATTAGTAGAATGTTTCATGCTTGAGTAAGATTGTTGTAGTTTTTAATTATACTCGAAAATAAGGAATAATACATTTCAAGGAAGAAATAATTATAAATCCAATTGAAAAAGTTAATATCGAATATTGATAAATATGTATTTAAAAGCGATAATAACAGTTGTTAGTATTCTTATTCTAGTTTATATACTAGGACCAAGAATGAAAGAGTCAGTTTTTTCGCCTAGGATTAGTCATAAATATGAAAAAATAAAAATATCAGAGGTAGATTCATTGGTAAAAAAGAGTAAAGCTAACCCAATGATTAAGCCGGGAAATCACTCGAAACTGCATTGGGCAGATTCAGTCGGTAAAAAGACAACCTATGTCTTATTATATCTTCACGGTTTCTCTGCCTGTCCAGAGGAAGGGAATCCCGTTTTTCAAGAATTTGCAGAGAAATACAAGATGAATGCATATGCACCTTTATTAGCAGAACATGGACTGAATGAGAAGGAGGCAATGCTAAATTTTACTGCCAACAAATACTTAAACTCAGCAAAAAAAGCATTTAGAATAGCTCAGGCATTGGGGGATTCTGTTATCATAATGAGTACTAGTACGGGGAGTACAGCTGCTTTGTTTCTATCATCAGTTGAAAATAATATACATAGTTTGATTTGTTATTCTCCAAATATTAGGGTAGCAGATAAAAGAGCGACATTATTAACAGGTCCGTGGGGAATACAGATTGCTAGATTTGTTAAAGGAGGGATGTACCATTCATGGGATGCACCAGAAGATGCCGTTCCATATTGGCATACTAAATATCGATTGGAGTCGGTCCTTGAATTACAGCATTTATTAGAGTCAACAATGAATAAGGAAGTTTTCCATAAAATTACGATTCCAGTATTTGTTTGTTACTATTATGAGGACGAGGAAAATCAGGATAATGTAGTATCAGTCAAAAAAATATTAGATATGACAAAAAATCTAGGAACACCGGAGGAAAAGTTAAGGGTAATTAATGTAAAAGATGCAAAGGTTCATGCCATGGCAAATGGTGTATTTAATGTAAACACAAAAACACTCTTCAATAAAACTTGTAGATACGCTGAGGAAATATTATGTTTGGAAGAGGAAAATGGGTAGATTGAAGGTCAATAACAATCTTAAGCGTTTTTTTAGAATTCAATCTACCCTAGACTAAATATTGAGTGTATTTTGAACGTAACTTACAAATACTGAGATACTCAATCTTTTTTTTAAACTATTTAATCAACTAACGTTTATAATTTTTAATTGTTGTTCGATAGTTTAAATTTTTTTTGCCTCAAAAGCATATTACAATTTTACAATACAAGTTTTTCATGAAATATGATTTTGGACAAGTTTTTATATGATCTTCTTCATAATTAATAGTTTTTGCATACAATGCATCGATATACAACTAGTTAAAGATTTTGAAAATACTATTATCTGTTCTAATATATAAAATTACTATTGATTCATAAATTTAAGTTACTTTGCTAAGTATGAATTTAGCCGATCACAAAGCAAGTCAGATTACTTTACTTTCCGCATTGATACCCATAGTATGTTTAGTTTTACTGTTAGCATTGAATGTGTTCGTTTTTGGTGATGAGGCAATTAGTGGAAGTAATCAGTTTGTTCTATTGATTGGTGGTGCTATTGCATCCATTGTGGGCATGTTTTACAAGATTCCCTTCAAATCTATGGTAAATCAAGTAGGGGATAATCTTAAATCAGTTACAGGAGCAATACTTATTTTATTATTGGTAGGATCACTGTCTGCGTCTTGGTTAATCTCTGGTATAGTTCCTGCTATGATTTACTATGGAATACAATTAATTAACCCCACTTTATTTTTGCCCTCTGCAGTGATTATATCTGCAATTATTTCAATTGCAACTGGGAGTTCTTGGTCTACCAGTGCCACAATTGGAATAGCGTTAATTGCCATCGGAAAAGCTTTAGGAATCCCCGCTGGTATTGTTGCAGGAGCTGTTATAAGTGGTGCTTATTTTGGAGATAAACTTTCACCATTAAGTGATACAACTAACCTTGCAGCTGCTATGGCTGGGTCCAGTCTATTCACCCATATACGTTACATGCTCTATACAACAATCCCAAGTATTAGCATTACATTGATTGTATTTATGTTAATTAGCTTCACTATAGACTCAGGTGAACTATCAAGTAATCAAAATATACTTACATCTATTCAGGAGAGTTTTTACATAACCCCATGGCTTTTTGTTGTTCCATTTGTTGTTATCTTATTAATTATTAAAAAAGTATCTCCGATTATCGCTCTATTTACAGGAACAATCCTAGGTCTTGTACTTGTATATTTTTTTCAAACATCTATTTTTTCAGGATCTTTTTTTGAGAATTATAGCTTCTATATGAATGCAATTTCATCAGGGGTGTCTATCCAAACAACTAATCAGACTCTCAATGGTCTTTTTATTTCTGGTGGTATGGAGGGCATGTTAGGTACAATATGGTTAATTATATGTGCTATGGTATTCGGTGGTATTATGGAATCTATCGGTGCTCTATCAAGGATTAGTAAAGCTTTGTTAGCTCTTGGAGATTCTGTTTTTAGTCTTTTTGCTAGTACATTGGCTAGTTGTCTTACTATCAATTTGACAGCGAGTGACCAATATCTTTCTATTGTGGTTCCTGGAAAAATGTTTTCAAAAGCTTTTGAAGAAAAGAATCTTGCCCCAGAGAACTTAAGTAGAACACTTGAGGATAGTGGCACGGTAACTTCGGTCCTAATCCCATGGAATACATGTGGGGCATATCAAAGCGGTGTACTAGGAGTTGGAGTTAGTGAATACTTTATGTATGCAGTATTTAACTATATTAGTCCCTTTATGACCTTAATTTTTGCAGCATTTAAAATTAAAATTAGAGAAAGGTTAAAAGTCACCGCTACCTAATTAAAGCATCAATTTCCATCTGGTAATCATACCGAAGATCTTCATGCATTTTATTTAAGTTCTTTTCAACCAAATTCAATTGTCGTTCATACATATTTGTCAGTACTTGGTTGTATTTATAGGATGGTTCCATTTCTTCAAGATTTCTGCAAAAATGAATAAGCAGCGTAGCCTCAGTTTCAATATTTTTACTGTATTTAATAAATCGTTTAGTTGTTCTCAATATTTTTCTAATCGACTTTTTAATATAGTAATAATTTTCTCTATTGATTACTTCAAATTGAAAATCAATGTATTCTTTAATTTTGACGATATACCCTTCTTCGTCATGAGAATCAAATAATAAGTAGCTAAGAAGTTCCTTGTTTTCAACTTTATATTTACCTAACCTTAGAACTATTTCGAAAAGTTCTTCTTTTTCAATGAATTGAAGTTCTTTTTTTATTTGAGCAATTGAAGAGGCTTTCATTTTGCTTTGAAATTTGGGATAGACTCGAGGTATAATTTTTCTACTTTATTACGAGCCCATGGTGTTCTTCTTAAAAATTTTAAACTGCTTCCAATTGATGGATTACTTATAAAACAATTGATGTTAACTAATTTTCCAAGTTCTTCCCACCCGTAATATTTTACTAAGTACTCAATGACTTCTTTTAGCTTAATTCCATGAAGTGGATTATTTGGTTGAATTTGTTCTTGTTGTTCGTTTTTTTTCATGCAATTCGTTGCACAATAGTAATTCCTTTTTTACAAAAAAAAGGTTGTCACATTATGTGACAACCTTTGAGAATCGTGTTTAAAATATACTTATACGAGTGTTACGTTTACTGCACTCGGTCCTTTTTGACCGTCTTCTACCTCGTACGATACTTGATCTCCTTCATTGATTCGAGTTGTGGTACCTGTTTTGTGTACAAATACATCTTTGCTTCCATCTTCTGGTGAGATAAAACCATAGCCTTTCTCATCATTGAAGAATTTTACTGTTCCTTTATTCATTGTAATTAATATTTAAGTCTTCGAAGGTAACCTAATATCGGTGTTATTGTTTTTTTATTTTTTTCTTTTCGAACCTCTAGTAATTGGTTTCTTGTATTTTTTTGCTTTTTTTAACTTGATTTTTTGACCACCACTTAGATTATATTGTTTTTTATTTTTGTCCTTCTTCTCATGAAAACTGGGGCCAGTAGAATGTTTACTAATCTTATGATGATTTTTTTCAATGATTCGTGGTTGCTCTTCAATGGTAAGTTTGCTACTTATTTTTACTTCATCTGGGAATAGAATATTATTTATTTTTCTATCCATTAAGTTCTCGATAGCCATTTTACTATTTTCCTCTTCCACGGTATACAATAAAATTGAATTTCCTGATTTTTCCGCTCTACCAGTTCGACCTATCCTGTGAATATAATTTTCTGGAAACTTAGGCGTGTCAAAGTTGATAACATGCGATATATCATCCAAGTCTAATCCACGGGCGATAACATCAGTTGCTATTAATATTCTGATGTGTCCATCGTCAAATCGTTCGATTGTTGCTAGTCGATTATTTTGACTTTTATTGCTGTGAATGACTCCTAGTTCATTCCAAAAACTAGGTTTTAATTCTTCAAATAATCGATCAGCATTTTTCTTGGAGTTTATAAATACAACAACTTTTTGGAAGGTTGTTCTATCCTTAAGTAGAAAATTAAGTAAATTGACTTTGGTGTAAAAGTTGGTAACAGAATAACAAGATTGTCCTATGTTATCAAGAGGTGTTCCACTCACAGAAATAGTAATTGTCTGTGGATCCACAAAGTTATCCTCAATGAGAGCATGAACATCCTCAGTCATTGTAGCAGAAAACATGATATTCTGACGTTTTGAGGGGAGCAGTTCAAAGATGTTGTTGAGTTGAAACCTAAAGCCTAAGTCTAACATAATATCAACTTCATCAATTACAAGTTTCTTAATGTCTTGAGTTTGTAATGAACGATTTAGAATGAGGTCATATAATCTTCCAGGTGTCCCAACAACAATATCTGTGCCCTCTGACAGAAGAACTTGTTGTGTTTTAATATTAACACCACCGAAGATTCCAGTAATACGGACCGTCATATATTTAGTGTACAACTCAATTTGATCGACCACTTGAACGACTAATTCTCTCGTAGGAACAATGATTAATACTCGAGGTTTGAAACTTTTAGAATATTTTAATTCTTGAAGAATAGGTAGGGTGTAAGCAAGTGTTTTTCCAGTTCCTGTTTGTGCAATCCCAATAACATTTTTACCTGAAAGAATTTTCGGATAGGCCTCTTTTTGAATGGGAGTGGGTTTTTCAAAATCAAGATCTGAAATAGCACTCAGTAGTGATTTTTTGATGGACAGTTCTTCGAATGAATTCATGCTTGACGAATGCAAAGATAATTCAAGATGTTCATTCACTAATTTATGAAGAAATCAAGTTTTGTAATGTAATATTAATTATTCCTTCCTTTTTTTCCATTTGACGGAGTTGTGTTTAGCAATTACTGGAGTTCGATGTTCATTAAATTCTAAATAAGAAAATAGTGCAGCAGCCTTTAGCAGTGTTTGGTCTTGTTCATTCCGACTTTCAGCGGTATAATAAGTTTTAATGAAATTGGTGTCAAAATCTCCGTCAATGAACTTTGGATGTTGCATTACAAATCGACCAAAATCTAATGTGGTTGGTATCCCCTCAATTTCAAATTGATTTATGGCCTCAATCATTCGTTGAATCGCCTGATTTCGGTTTTCACCCCACACAATTAATTTAGCAAACATGTTGTCGTAGTAGATGGGTATTTTGTAGCCTGGATATACAAAGTCGTCCAATCGAATATAGTCTCCTGTTGGGGAATTATATACTTCAATAGTTCCAATAGCAGGAAGAAAATCTTGTGTCGTTTCTTCTGCTGTTAATCTCAGTTCAATAGCATGCCCATTAGGTTTGATATCATTTTGAGTAAAAATTAATTTTTCGTTTCGAGCTACTTTAATTTGTTGCTCTACTAAATCTAGACCTGTGATTAACTCGGTTACGGGGTGTTCGACTTGTAAACGGGTATTCATTTCTAGGAAATAGAATTTATGGTCTGCATCTAGAAGAAACTCCACTGTTCCAGCACCACTATAGTTGCACGCTTTTGCCACGTTTACTGCAGCTTTTCCCATTTGTTCTCTGAGAGCGTCAGAAAGAACAGCACTTGGTGCTTCCTCAATGAGTTTTTGATGTCTTCTTTGGACGGAACATTCACGTTCCATGAGATGGACCATGTTACCGTGATTATCTGCTAAGAGTTGTATCTCAATATGCCTGGGTTTGGTGACAAATTTTTCGATGAAAACAGATCGATCTCCAAAGGCACTTTGAGCTTCACTTTGAGCAGTTTTCATCTGACCCTCTAGGTCAGAGGCTTTTTCAACAATACGCATACCCTTACCTCCGCCACCAGCACTAGCTTTTACCAGAACAGGATATCCGATTTTATCAGCTACGGACTGAGCTTCTTTGAGGTCTTCTACTGCATGATTAATGCCTGGGACAAGAGGAACCCCATATTTTTCAACGGCTTGCTTACTCGCAATTTTACTTCCCATGAGATCAATCGCCTCAGGACTTGGCCCAATAAATTGGATTCCTGCTTCATGTACATCCTTCACAAAATCTGCATTTTCTGACAAAAAACCATAGCCTGGGTGAATGCCATCTACATTCAATTCTAGACAAATAGAGATGATTTTATCTCCCCTGAGATAGCTTTCAGATGAAGGTGCTGGACCTAAACAAACTGCCTCATCAGCAAGTTGTACGTGCATTGAGTCACGGTCAGCTTCTGAATACACAGCAACTGTGGAAATGCCCATTTTATGACAAGTTCTTATTACACGAACGGCAATTTCACCTCGATTAGCTATCAGTATTTTTTTCACGGTTTTTTAAGCATGGGTAAACTTATATAATGCTCCTCTTCGTGACTTATTCTTCCAACACCAAATAGCCCTCCATCCGATTGAGCAACGGCCAAAGCGATGCTCTTTAGGCTTTTGTATAATTGTTTGTTAAAGGTAGAATCAAGTTTTTCAAAAATTGGATTAAGCTCGCTGATTTTTTCTTCTAAGTATTGGATTCGATCGTTACCTGCCGCTGGAATTGCAGCAAGTGCTTGATCAATTTCTTGTTCAATATTAGCGTCCAATTCTTTATAAAGGTTTTTTAGATCGTTTTGAAGAGCATATGATTTAATATAAATAATTTCTTTGGCTCTGTCAATCTCTTTTTCTTGTATGTCATAGTCTGCACATGCCACAAGGAGAGTTACCCAAATGGGCGAACGTTTAATACTAGTTTGTTCTTCTGATGATAACTTCTGTAATTGATATAACATTAAATGTACTTTTGCTGCAGCAAATTTATGCAAACACAAATAACTAAGCAGATAAAACAACTTTTTCTAAAAGAGCTTCGTGTTGAATTTAAAAACAAGTATGCCTTTTGGTCTTTGCTTTTGATGCTTGTAATTTCTGTATTTATTATTTACACGATTCAGAAGCAGGCAAGTAATATAATCTGGCATAGTTTATTTTATGTGGTCCTTATTTTAGGTGTAGTTCAAAATATTACGCGTAGTTTTTTGGGGGAACAAAAAGGGACTTTACTATATTACCGATTTTTGGTAGATGCAAAAGCATTGATTATTTCTAAGATCTTGTATCAGTACTTTATAAATTTCATCTTTTTATTTGTTCTATTTGTTTTGATGAATTTTTGGTTACCACAAACCATCCCTTATTTGGGGCAATACTTTTTTACTTCTTTGTTATTTATGATGTGTTGTAGTACTGTATTTACGTTTAATTCTGCACTCTCCTACGGGGCAAAAAATAGTAGTTTGGTAGCCTTAGTATTAAGTATGCCTCTGCTTATTCCGAGTTTATTGGTCAGTTTGAAAGCTGCTAGTAAATCTTTGGTTTTATTAACTCATCCAAATTTTTACCAAGACTGGATTGTTCTGATTCTTTTGTTAGTAATTCAGCTTATTCTATCGATTACGTTATTCAATTACATCTGGAAAGAATGAGCTTAATAAGCTTTTGCAAATAACACTCGCTGGCTACTTGGATTACCAGTAAGTATACATGAACCCTCCTCTAATGGATTATCAAAAGGAATACATCGAATGGTGGCTTTAGTGATTTCTTTTATTTTATCCTCTGTTTCAGAAGTGCCGTCCCAGTGGGCAGATATAAATCCGGTTTTATTTTCTAATACATCTACAAATTCTTCCCATGTATTTACTGCTGTAATATGGTTGTCTCTGTAATTAAGAGCATTGAGGTATATATCCTCTTGCATCGCTTTAAGAAGATGTTCAACTTTAGTGTCGATGTCAGTCAATTCAAGAATTTGTTTTTCTTTAGTATCTCTTCGGGCTACTTCAACGGTGCCGTTTTCAATATCACGTGGTCCGATAGCTATTCGAATAGGAACTCCCTTTAATTCCCATTCAGCAAATTTAAATCCTGGCTTTTGTGTATCTCGATTATCGAATTTAACAGTAATTCCTTTTTTTCTTAGCTGATCAATTAAGGGCTGAATGGTTTTAGAGATTAACTCTAATTGTTCTAATCCGCGATATATGGGAACTACTACGACTTGAATCGGAGCAATACTTGGAGGAAGAACAAGACCTTCATCGTCACTGTGAGTCATTATCAAAGCCCCCATTAAGCGAGTACTAACGCCCCAGCTAGTTGCCCAAACATGATCTAATTTCCCTTCTTTGTTGGTATACTTTACATCAAATGCTTTTGCGAAATTTTGACCAAGGAAATGAGAAGTCCCCATCTGAAGAGCTTTGCCGTCTTGCATAAGTCCCTCAATACAAAGGGTGTCATCGGCACCTGCAAATCGTTCACTTTCAGTTTTTGTTCCCATAATAGTAGGTATAGCAAGAACATTTTTAGCAAATTCGGCGTACACTTCAATCATTTGATTGGTTTCTTCAATGGCTTCTTTTTTTGTAGCATGAGCAGTATGACCTTCTTGCCACAAAAATTCTGCAGTTCTAAGAAAAAGTCTTGTTCTCATTTCCCATCGAACAACGTTAGCCCATTGGTTTACTAGAATAGGTAGATCTCGATAACTTTGAATCCATCCCTTGTAAGTATTCCATATGATTGCTTCGCTTGTTGGTCTTACGATTAGTTCTTCTTCTAGCTTTGCATGAGGGTCTACACGAAGTTTGCCAGAATTATCAGGATCATTTTCTAGACGATAATGTGTGACCACAGCACATTCTTTAGCAAATCCTTCTGCATTTTTTTCTTCAGCTTCAAATAAACTTTTAGGAACAAATAGAGGGAAATAAGCATTTTGGTGACCTGTTTCTTTGAATCTATGATCCAATTCAGCCTGCATTTTTTCCCAAATAGCATATCCGTAGGGCTTGATAACCATACAGCCTCGTACGCTACTATGCTGAGCAAGGTCTGCGTTTTCTACGAGATTATTATACCACTTGGAGTAGTCTTGAGCTCTTGTGATTTTCTCAAATGCCATGATTATTCAATTGTCTTGTAATGTATTCTGCAAATCTAATCGGATATTGTCAAAATAATTTTTTGGTTTGTACTCAACGTTTAGTGTATTATAATCTAGTTTAAATTTGTGCTATGAGTGACGATAAACCAATTGATCCAAATTTGTTGAAGCGGATGATGATGGGTGAATTTTCTAGTTATTCATCTCCAAATAAAAATGGAAAGCCCAATCAAGATAAAAGAAATTTAGAATTAGACTTACATTTTGATAAATTGTACCCTTCAAAATCAGGGTTATCCTCCTTAGATAAATTGAATCTTCAACTCGAAGCGGTTGCTGAGTTTATTCAATCTTCTAGAAGAAAAAGTGTAAGATCAGCATATATAATTGTAGGTAAGGGAGAAGGGGTATTAAAAAAGAAGGTATCTGATTACTTGAAAAGTAGAAATATTCAACATAGTACGGTTTCTGATCCTCCATACTTTGGTAATGCTTTAAAGTTAAAGTTTTAGTAGCTAACTAAAATCTTCATAATTGGTTATTATACCATCATGCCAAATATCTTCTATCTCATAAAATTCTCGTATGTCTTTTTGAAATACGTGAACTACAACATCAAGATAGTCCAGTAGGACCCAACGATTTTCGGCTTGCCCCTCTCTACTATGTGGTTTTTCTTGCATAGCTTTTAGTGTTTCATCTTCAATACTATCGGCAATAGCTTTCACTTGTCGGTCACTATCACCGTGGCAAATAATAAAGAAGTCAGCTGCAGCCTCATTAATCTTTGTAAGGTCAATTTTTATGATATTTTTTGCCTTCTTTTCCTGCATTCCTTTGACTACTACTTCTGCAAGTACATCGGCGATCGAACTCTTTTTTGCCATTAATTGAAATAACTTTGCTGCGAAAGTAGTTTAATACTTGAAAAAGCAGTTTCTTGAATAATTATAACATTGAATTTTTAAATGAGGTAGATTCTACAAATTTCTATCTCAAAAAAAGTATCCAAAAGAGAGGTTTATCAGCACCATATTGTGTGAATGCTGGTAGCCAAACTGCTGGTCGTGGTCAACGATCATGTGTTTGGGACAGTCAGCCTTTTGAAAATGTCTTGGCAAGTTTTTTGGTAGATAATTTTGGGCATCTATCAACTTTACCTCAGTTGAATAATGCTGCTACGTTAGCTATTGTAGACACCTTAACAGAATTTAAGGTAAATGATATAAAAATAAAATGGCCCAATGATGTATATATTGGTTCAAAAAAGATTGCAGGGATTCTTATTGAAAATATAGTTTCTCATCAAGAAGTCAAAAAAGCAGTTGTTGGTATGGGAATCAATGTAAATCAAAAGCATTTTAATAAATTTGAGGCTACTTCTGTTATCAATGAATTAGGATACAGTGTAAGTGTTATTGAATTTTTACAAATACTTTACAATCACTTTTATTCCCACATTACAAAGGATAAACGGCTATTGAATCAGTCTGTCAATGAAAAGTTGTATAAAAAAGGGGAGATGGTCACTTTTAAGGAAAATGAAAAACAACAACCCTACATCGTAAATCATATTTGTTTGAATGGAAATTTGCAGGTTTCTGCTATGGGCAAGCATTTTGAATTAGAACATCATAAGGTCAAATGGATAAAATAAGTCTTTGTATTGATATTGGGAATACAACAACCAAAGCAGGGGTATTCAAACAGGGAGAGATGATTGATTACATCAAACCTTTTACTCACAAACATTTTGAAGAATTATTTCATGAAGGAGTAGCTATTTTAGTCTCAAAAACGGGGGAAAATCCGAAACTCGAGGAATTATTATCCGATGAACATTATCTCAGTTATCAGACACCTATTCCAATAAAATTGAATTACAACACACCAGAAACACTTGGGGCTGATAGAATTGCTGCTGCTGTTGGAGCACATTTTTTTATACCAGATTCAACATGTTTAATTATAGATATAGGAACATGCCTAACGATTGATCTATTGCATCAAAGTGAGTTTCTAGGCGGTGTTATTTCTCCTGGTATGGATATTCGATTCAAAGCAATGAATCAATTTACCACTGGGCTTCCATTGGTTGCAATAGATGATACAAAGAAATTCCCTGGCAAGTCAACAGTTGAGTCAATTCAAGTTGGCGTAAGTCAGTCTATTCGTAATGAGATTTTAGGATATATTCAGGAGCAAAATGAGTTATATAATTCATTGAAAATTGTTTTTTGTGGCGAAAATATTTTCCATTTTGATAAAGTCATCAAAAATGAGATATTCGCACGCCCAAAATTAGTGCTTGAAGGTCTCAATCAAATCATACAACACCATGCATAATTTGTTCAGAAGTTACATTTTGATGGTTATTCTTTTCCCCATTTCGGTATTTGCTCAATTGAGTACAAGTTCGCCATATAGCATATTTGGTCTTGGTGAGCTATCACCTGGAGGATTTACACAACACCATGCATCTGGCGGAGCATCAATTTCACTTAGAGACCAAAACAATTTTTCATTTTCAAATCCAGCTAGTTATTCCAAAATCAGGTTTACGATTTATAATTTAGGTGTTGGCGTGAATTTTGGAAAAATTGCCGACCAAACAACAGAGATCAAGACCAATTCAGGTAATTTCAATCATTTCGCAATGGCTTTTCCATTGAATACTAAAAAGGCTATGGCATTTAGTTTTGGGGTGAACCAATACAGTGATGTTGGTTATGAGATTAAAGATGTTGGATATGAGATACAAAATATAGTAGATACTGACACGCTAAATTATTTTAGCCTATATAAAGGTACTGGAGGTATTAACCGCTTGTATGTTGGGTATGGCGTTGAATTGATGAATAATCTGAGTCTTGGAGGAAATCTCAA
>CAJWLP010000023.1 GCA_913043145.1 uncultured Bacteroidota bacterium | reverse complement strand
TCTAAACTAGCTGCTCAAGAATCAGCTGTAAAGGAACTTAAAGACAGACTTACAAGTTCTCTTATAGGATATCAAAATAGTGGCATATCTGTCATAGAAAAAGATGGTAAGGTATATGTTTCACTTGACAACAGCCTATTATTTCAGAGTGGTAAAATTGACATCGATTGGAAAGGAAAAACAGCTTTACTTAAGGTAGCTGAGAGTATACAAGACATTGAAGATTTTGACATTATGGTCGAAGGACATACCGATAATATTCCAATGAAATCCAACACCATCAAAGACAACTGGGACCTTAGTGTATTGCGTGCCACCTCTGTTGTTCGGTATTTAAGTACAGAAGGAAAGATGGATCCAATCAAAATCATACCCAGTGGTCGCAGTAAATATGTACCTATCAATTCATCAAAAACAAGAGAAGCCAGAGCCAAAAATCGAAGAATTGAGATTATTTTGACTCCCAAATTAGATTCTATCATGGAACTACTCAAGTAGTTTTATGAACTAGGATTTACTTATTTTGTTTTCCAAGCAAAAATGCCTTTTGAAAGGCTTCCAGCTCTCCGTCCATTACTGCCTGAACATTAGAGGTCTCCTCTCCTGTCCTGACATCTTTGACAAGTTTATATGGATGCATCACATAATTTCTTATTTGACTTCCCCATTCAATTTTCATTTTTCCATTTTCAATCTCAGCACGTGCGTCAGATTTTTTACGTAATTCGATATCATAAAGCTGTGATTTTAGCATCTTCATAGCCTCCTCTTTATTCGCAAGTTGTGATCGAGCTTGCTGACATACAACCATAATTCCTGTTGGCTTATGTGTCAATTGAACTTTTGTTTCAACCTTATTTACATTTTGACCACCTGCACCACCACTTCGGGAGGTTTGCATATCAATATCTCCCCAGTTCAAATCAATCTCGATACTATCATCAACTACAGGATAAATGTATGCAGAAGCAAAGCTGGTATGTCTTCTCGCACTGCTATCAAACGGAGAAATACGAACTAATCGGTGTACTCCATTATCTCCTTTTAAATAGCCAAATGCAAAATCGCCTGATATCTGCATACTAATTGATTTTATGCCTGCAACATCACCATCTACTTGATCCAATACCTCAACTTTATATCCGTTATTTTCAGCCCACATGATATACATTCGACTGAGCATGCTTGCCCAGTCATTGCTCTCTGTACCTCCAGCACCCGCATTTATTTCAAGAATTGCATCCAATTGGTCTTCTTCACCACTGAGCATATTCTTAAACTCCAAATCTTCTAATTTTTGAAACGTAATTTGATACTTATCATCGATTTCCTCGTCGACAGATTCACCCATTTCTTTAAATTCTAAAAGCACAGATAAATCGTCAACCCCAGACTGAATTTCAGCCCAAGAGTCCGTCCAGATTTTCTTTTTCTTGATATTTTTAAGGTGAATCTCTGCTTTTTTGGGGTCTTCCCAAAAGCTAGGATCATGCGTTTGTTGCTCCTCATCAGCAATGAGAGCCAGATTTTTTTCTACGTCAAAGATATCCCGCCAGTTTTGCTGTGCGGCTCCTTAGGTCATTATATTGATCGGATGTCATTAGTACAATTCTCCCTTGATCCTATCACGAATTTCTTGGATTTCCTCCCGATTTGCTTGACGATCCACTTTTAACATCAGTTCCATCAAGTACTCAAAATCAGTCATATCACCAATTTCTTCATCGGCTACATAACCCAAGTCAAAATTACCATTCTCGCTAATATATTCGCTGGCAAGCCTACATATTTTAACGATTGTTGGATCTTCTTCTTCCAAAGCTAGTGTTCGAATATCTTGTAGTTGACTAACTACTTTTTCAGCATCAAACTTTTTTGATACATCCTTCATTAAGTTATTAATTGCCAAATTCGCTTTTGCTTCCCTCATTTTTTATAAAATTTGCAGCGAAAATAATTTTAAAATTGTTAATTGATTAAATGCTAGCCGAAATAATCACTATTGGAGATGAAATTTTAATTGGACAAACCATTGATACGAACTCTGCTTGGCTTGGTAATCGACTTAATCAGTATGGTATTGAGGTGATTCAAATCACTTCTATCAATGATAAAAAGACAAGTATTTTCAGGGCTTTAAACGAAGCTGAAAAACGAGCTGATATTATTTTAATGACAGGAGGATTAGGCCCTACCAAAGATGACATTACAAAAAAAGTCCTTACAGAATATTTTAAATGCGATTTGGTATATGATAAACTTGCCCAAGATAACATCCAAAAAATTCTAAAGCGTTTGAACAGAGAAGTATTGCAAATCAACTTAGATCAAGCCCTGGTTCCTGAAAAATGCATTGCTATTCAAAATCCAAAAGGTACGGCACCAGGAATGTATTTTGAGGAGAACAATACAATCTATGTTAGCATGCCAGGTGTACCCTATGAAATGAAGGCCATGATGGAAAATGATATATTTCATCGATTACTTGCAAAAAATAGTACATATAGCATAAAACATCATACGATTACAGTCGTGGGTATTCCCGAGTCATACATTGCCTCTAGCATAGAACACATTGAGGATCATCTTCCGGAATACATCAAACTAGCCTATCTGCCTCATTTGAACCTAGTTCGATTGAGGTTGAGTGCGAAATCAGCCACCCATTCAACACAAGAATTATCGAATAAAATTCACGAAATTTTAGACCAAATTAAAGCAGTCATTGGTGATTCTTGGCTTGAAGGTGAAACCCAACTCTCTGCTGTAGTCGGAGAATTGCTATTAAATGAAGCTAAAACCATAGGAACTATAGAAAGTTGCTCAGGAGGATTTATAGCTAGTAAAATAACAGAAACACCAGGAAGTTCTGCCTATTTTAAAGGAAGCTTGTTAACCTATGCTTATGAAACAAAGGTAGCTGTTGCAAATATTGAGCAGAAATTACTAAACAAAGTTGGTGCAGTGAGTAAGGAAGTATGTGAAATGATGGCAAAAAATGCTCAAAAAAAATTGGAAGTTGATTATTGCATTTCCACAACTGGAATAGCTGGTCCTGAAGGAGGAAGTGCTAAAAAACCAGTTGGACTGGTTTACATAGGTCTTGCCAAACCCAATGGAACAATACAAGTAAAAAAATGTAAATTCTTTGGAACGCGACAACAAATCATTGAAAGAACATCTAATGAAGCTCTGAATATGCTTAGAAAAGCAATAAAAGTACCTAAGTAGAGTCCTTCTGAACTATTGAACGAGCAACCCTAAAGCCATCCAAAGCTGCACTAATTATCCCTCCTGCAAATCCTGCTCCTTCACCACATGGATACAAATTGACCAAATCTGGATGATATAAAGAACTTGTTCTGGGTATTCGCACAGGCGAACTCGTTCGACTTTCTGGTGCGGTAACTATCCCATCCTCATGATTAAACCCCTTAAGTCTACTAGTCATTTCACGTAGCCCCTCTCTCAAACGAAAAGTTACATCGGTTGGGAATAGTTCGTTTAAATTAACACTTGTCATCCCGGGATAGTAACTACTTTCATTCAAGTTCTCACTCATTTTATTTGATAGAAAATCTTGAATATTTTGAGCTGGAACTCTAAAGTTTCCTGCTCCCATCTGGTAGGCTTTTCTTTCCATACTTTTCTGGAATTCTAATCCTGCCAATGAACCAAAATGAGAAAATTCTTTCCATTCATCTGGTCCGATTTCAGTCACCCAACCACTATTAGCATACTTTCCATTCCGTTTACTAGGACTCCATCCATTGACTACAACTTCTCCATTTTCTGTAGCTGCTGGTGCAATCACACCACCTGGACACATACAAAAAGAAAATACCCCTTTCTGTTTGATCTGACAAACTAGACTATAACTGGCAGGTGGTAATATTTTTGCGTTCTCTGGTGTATGGTACTGGATTTTATTAATCAAGGATTGTGGGTGCTCTATTCTGAATCCCATGGCAAATGACTTAGCTTCAATTCTTATCTCACGAGAATCTAATAAATAATATATATCTCTTGCAGAGTGTCCAGTTGCAAGAATAAGTTCATTACAGATCTCCCAAACACCATTTATCTTAACCTCTTTTATACACCCATTGGCATGCTTTATATCCTCTAATTTGTGCTCAAAACGAACCTCTCCACCATTTTGAATAATTGTTTCTCTAAGGTTTTCAATGATTTGAGGTAATTTATTGGTTCCTATGTGCGGATGAGCCTCATATAATATGTTTGGATCTGCTCCATGAAGAACAAAAAGGTCTAAAATTTCTTGGATCTTACCTCGCTTATGAGAACGTGTGTAGAGTTTACCATCTGAGAATGTTCCAGCCCCGCCCTCACCAAAGCAATAATTTGACTCTGGATTAATAATTCCAGATCGATTTAGTTGAGCAACATCTCTCCTTCTTTTATTAACAGGCTTACCGCGTTCTATTACGATTGGCTTAATACCATGTTCCAAGCATTTTAATGCCGCAAAGATTCCAGCAGGACCAAAACCAATGATATGAACGTAATTGGAATTTTCGGTTGGTTTATATGTTGGCAATTCTAGCTTTTTCGGATAATCATTAGCGGTATAAACTTCTAATCTTATATTATGCTTAATCGATCTTTTACGGGCATCCGTTGACTTTTTTAGCGTTACTATAGCGTTTATATTGCTGTACTTGTCATTTAACTTAGATTTATAGTAGTCATCCAAATTATCTTTATTCGCATGATAATCATGGATAGAAACACTTATTTCGACAACGTTAATAGGCACAATACTTTTCCAAGAAGTTTCCACAAAGATTTTATAAAACTTCAATAAAACTCACCTTTGGAAAAATTAAAATGAATAAATCAACAACAGAGCTCAATGAGCAAGTCAAACAAACTCGCAGAGATATTGTCAGAATGGTTCATGAAGTTCAGTCTGGTCATCCTGGTGGATCATTAGGATGTACAGAATTCTTTACTGTTTTATTTCAAAATATTCTTCGACACAATTCAGATAATTTTAATATGTCCGCAAAAGATGAGGATGTGTTTGTCTTATCTAATGGTCATATATCGCCTGTTTATTATAGTGCACTTGCCCACAGTGGTTATTTCCCAGTTTCAGAACTTAAAACTTTCCGAAAACTAAATACAAGACTTCAAGGCCACCCCACCACACACGAAGGGTTGCCAGGTGTAAGAATAGCATCTGGCTCACTAGGTCAAGGACTGTCAGTAGCAGCAGGTATTACTCAAGCAAAAAAACTTGACAATGAGGACAAGCTTGTTTATGTTCTCATGGGTGATGGAGAATTACAAGAGGGTCAAATTTGGGAAGCAGTTATGTATGCTGCTCATAATAAGTTAGATAATTTAATTGCTACCGTAGATGTTAATGGACGTCAAATTGATGGTGACACCAAGGATATCATGGGATTCACTGAACTAAAGTCTAAATTCGAGGCTTTTGATTGGAATGTCATTAGTATGAATGGAAATGATATTGAAGATGTTCAAGATACCTTAAGTAAAGCAGGACTTCTTAGTGGAAATGGGAAGCCAATTTGCATTTTAATGCAAACTGAAATGGGTAATGGTGTTGACTTCATGATGGGTAGTCATAAATGGCACGGAATTCCTCCTAATGATGAACAACTTGCCTCTGCTTTAGAACAAAACCCATCAACTATTGGTGATTATTAATACCAATTTTAATATTTAAGAGTTATTCGAATATGAATATTTTACAAAAAATACTTTCTATACTGTTTTTGTTCGTGACTCTTAATGCCTCTGCTCAAGCTCCCAAGACAAGAATTCTTTTTGTATTAGACGGTTCTGGAAGTATGTATGCTAAAATGGGTACAGATAACCGAATTTCAGTTGCTAAACGTCTTCTAACTAGACTAGTCGACAGTCTAAAATACCAAGAAGAGCTAGAACTTGCCCTAAGAGTTTATGGACATCAAAGCTTAAAAACAGATCGAAACTGTAAAGATACTCGATTAGAAGTTCCTTTTAGCCCAAATAACCATCTAATCATAAAAGATAAAATAAAGACCATTAGACCCAAAGGCACCACACTTATTGCCTATTCACTTCAAGAGGCAGCATATGATTTTCCAAAAAATCCAAATGTAAGAAATGTAATTATTTTAATAACTGATGGTATTGAAGAATGTGATGGAGACCCATGTGCAGTGTCGACAGCTCTTCAAAAACAAGGTGTTGTTCTGCGTCCGTTTATTATAGGACTGGGTCTTACTGCCGAATTTAAAACGCAATTTGAATGTGTTGGTCGATACTTTGAAGCTGAAACAGAAAATGACTTCGAAGAAGTTCTTAACGTTGTAATTAGTCAAGCAATCAACAACACCTCTGCACAAATTAACCTGCTAGACAGTTATGGAAGACCATCAGAAACAGATGTAAACATGACGTTTACTGATTCAAAAACAGGAAAAACAATATATAACTATGTTCATACATTAGATTACAGAAATAATCCCGATACTTTATACATTGATCCATCATACCTGTATGATATCAAAATACACACTACTCCGCCTGTTGTTAAAAAAAATGTTTCATTCATAGCTGGTAAACACAATACAGTAGCTATAGATGCCCCACAAGGCTACCTCAATCTTCAAATTGACGGTATAACAAACTACAAAAATCTTCAAGCATTGATTGTCAATCCGAGTACAAGTGAAATAATCAATGTCCAAGATTTTAATGACAAGCAAAAATACCTTGTAGATGATTACACTATTGAAATCCTGACCCTTCCGAGGTTAACTCAAAAAAATGTAAATATTATTCAAGATAAAACTACTACCCTACAAGTTCAACAACCAGGAAAATTAAATATTGTCACACGCGGTAAGTATATCATCTCTATTTTTCAGAAAAAACAAGGCAAAACCCATTTAGTTAAAAACCTTAATTTAAAAGGAAATCAAGATATAACTGTTCTTCAACCAGGAAAGTACCAATTAATATACAGAGAGTCTGCTGTTAAAGAAACCATTAAAACTAAAACAAAAGAATTCACCATCAAATCTGGTGAAATGAAACATATTACCTTAAAATAACTATTGCTTAATGACGAATTCCTCACAAGAAAAAAAAGACACCAGATCAGGCTTCGGAGCCGGATTATATGAAATTGGACTACAAAATAGTGATGTAGTTGCTTTGTGTGCTGATTTGACTGGCTCACTAAAAATGAATGCCTTTCAGGATAAATTTCCAAAACGATTTTTTCAAATGGGAATTGCTGAGGCGAATATGATGGGAATGGCTGCTGGATTAGCAACAGCTGGTAAAATTCCTTTTACTGGAACTTTTGCAAATTTTTCTACGGGAAGAGTATATGATCAAATCCGTCAATCCATCGCTTATTCTCACAAAAATGTTAAAATATGTGCATCGCATGCAGGTCTTACATTAGGAGAAGATGGTGCTACTCATCAAATTTTAGAGGACATCGGACTAATGAAAATGCTCCCTGGAATGGTAGTTATTAATCCTTGTGATTACAACCAGACAAAAGCTGCTACTATGGCTATTGCAGACCACTATGGTCCAGTATATCTTCGATTTGGTCGACCGAAATGGCCTATTTTCACAAATTCAGACTCATTTGAAATAGGAAAAGCGTTGCACATGAGAAAAGGAAAAGATGTGACCATATTTGCTACGGGACATTTAGTATGGAACTCATTAGAGGCTGCAAAGACACTTGAGGAACAAGGGATATCCGCAGAAGTCATAAATATTCATACGATTAAGCCTTTAGATAACGAAGCTATTCTTGATGCTGTTGGTACTACTAAATGTGTTGTAACTGCTGAAGAGCACCAAATGAATGGTGGACTGGGAGACAGTATATGTCAACTATTAAGCAGAAATATACCCACTCCAGTTGAAATGGTAGCCGTAAATGACAGTTTTGGAGAAAGTGGAAAACCTTCAGAGTTGCTAGACAAATATGGTCTTGGTGTGAAAGATGTGATTGCAGCTGCAAAGCGAGCTATAGCTAGAAAGTAAATTATTGTGAATACTTTATTCGTTTATAACAAAAAAGCGGGAAATAAATTTAAATCAACGCTTATAGACGAAATAAAAGCAAATCTACCTAGTAAATTCCAATCCGAATTTATTGAAATTCAAAAATTCGATACGTTCAAGACCAATGATTTTGAATGCCTTGTTGCTGTTGGTGGAGATGGAACAGTTAACACAGTAGCTAAAAGAGCATGTAATGAAAAAAAAGTATTAGCTATTATTCCACAGGGTTCTGGTGATGGTCTAGCACGTTTTTTAGGGCTAACAAAAAATATAGCTAGAGAAGTTAAGACCATTTTAAATGGTCATACAATTCAAGTTGATACAGCAGACGTTTCTGGTCGTTTTTTTGTTAATATTGCCGGCATTGGATTTGAGGCTGAGGTAGCTGATGCATTTAATAAAGCCGGTATTCGTGGAGTTTTAGGATATGCTAGAACCATAGCCAAACTATTTTATCATAAAAAGGAGGAGTATGTTTCGCTAACGCTATCGAACACAAAACTCAAACTTCCTTTCTTCAGCTTAAGTATTGCTAATGGAAATCAATGGGGAAATAACTTCAAAATTGCAAGTAAGGCGGAAATTCAAGATGGTTTATTAGAAATTGCAATCATGAGAAAACCAAAATGGTATCAACTAATAAATCTGATATTATTCTTAAAAAATAAACAAAAAGACAGCCCACATATCACCTATTACCAAGCTGATAAAATAGAGGTGGAATATACAGGTAAAACTTGGCATGTAGATGGTGAGCCTGTCTCATTGAAAGGTAAAAAAACAGTTCATATTCACCCTAAAAGTTTAACTATAATTGTACCCCATGGCTAAAAAGAAAATGCAAAAACTTGATTTGAATAATTTCTTTATTCGAAACGAACAAGAAGAAGGTTTTAAAGTTCTTCAAGAAAATAACCAAAAGAATTCTGAAAATATTACATCTCTTCCAACTAATGCCCAAAGGCTATTTGTAAGAAAAGAAAAAAAAGGACGAGGTGGTAAAACAGTTACAATAGTTGAAGGATATCAAGGAAATCCACAGACCCTAGAACAGTTATGCAAAAAGGTGAAACAACAATGTGGAGTTGGTGGGTCAGTTCAAAACAAAACCTTTATTATTCAAGGAGATAAGGCCGATCAAGTTGTGAAAATTCTCATCAAAGAAGGTTACAATGTAAAGAAAACAACAATGTAAAAATAGCCTTATTGTGATTTAAAACTATTATAAATCAATCGACTTTTGTCTAACAAAACATCCCATTTTTAGTAACATTGGATAGTACAACTACATTTGTCAGCAACATAATGTTTTAGGACCAATGAAGTCACATTATATAACAGATCAAGTTTTTGAGTTGGCATCAAAAACCAACAAAAACCTAAACCTCGACGAACTTTTAACATACTCCGTTACAAATGGTGATGGAAAAATAACAAGCACTGGTGCTCTTGCAGGCGACACAGGTAAATTTACAGGAAGATCCCCAAAAGATAAATTCACAGTAAAAGATGATACCTCAAAAGATCACGTTTGGTGGGGAGATGTCAACCAACCCTTTTCATCTGAAAAATTTGAATTACTTTTAAAACGAGTAATAAATCACTATAAAGATAGAGAAATCTTTGTTAGAGACGTATATGCCTGTGCTGATCCAAAATATCGTTTATCTATTCGGGTAGTCACAGAAACGGCTTATCAAAATTTATTTGTTCATCACATGTTTATTCGTCCGGATAAGGAAGAACACGATTTTATTGACCCAGAATGGGTCATACTAGCTGCTCCAAGTTTTATGGCGGTTCCAGACAGAGATGGAACTAGACAAGAAAACTTTTCCATTATTGATTTTTCAAAAAAAATATATCTCATTGGGGGGTCTGGCTATACTGGAGAAATCAAAAAAGGAATATTTACTGTTCTTAATTTTACATTACCAGTAGATCATGATGTTTTAAGTATGCATTGTTCTGCTAATATTGGTGAAGATGGTGATTCGGCTGTATTCTTTGGTTTATCGGGTACTGGAAAAACAACATTAAGTGCTGATCCAAAGCGAAAACTTATTGGAGATGACGAACACGGTTGGAGTGAAAATAGTATATTTAACTTTGAAGGTGGGTGCTACGCTAAAACAATTAATTTAACTGAAGAAAATGAACCTACCATTTGGAAAGCTATAAAAGAAGGTGCATTGGTTGAAAATGTGCGTTTTTTACCTAACTCGGATGTTGTAAACTATGATGACGTTAGTGTTACAGAAAATACGCGATGTGCATACCCTATTAACTATATTGATAATATTTCTATCCCCTCAGTTGGGCCGAAACCTAAAAATATCTTTTTCTTAACAGCAGATGCCTTTGGTGTACTACCTCCTATTTCCAAACTAACTCCTGAACAAGCTGGTTACCATTTTATAAGTGGCTATACAGCTAAAGTAGCAGGAACTGAAGAAGGAATAAATGAACCTGAAGCCACTTTCTCTGCTTGTTTTGGAGAAGCCTTTATACCACTTCATCCAGGAAAATACGCAGATATGCTAGGGTCTAAAATGAAGGAAAACAATGTAAATGTTTGGTTGATTAATACGGGTTGGACAGGTGGTCCTTATGGTACAGGGTCTCGAATGAAACTAAAATATACGCGTGCAATGCTCGATGCAGCTATAAATGGAGACTTAGATTATGTGGTGTTAGAAACACATCCTGTTTTTGGTATTCACATGCCTACCGAATGTAAAGGTGTTCCTTCAAATTTGTTGAACCCAAGGAATACATGGAAAAATAAAGCTGATTATGATAAAAAAGTGAACTACCTAGCAAAATTATTTAATAAAAACTTTGAAAAATATGCCGATGGTGTAACTCAAGAAATATTAAATGCTGCACCAAAAACAACTGTTCTAAGTTAGTCCATTTTCTGCTTCAAGTATTGAGCAGTGAATGACTTCTCTGAAATTTCGGGTCGAATCATCTGATCAGGCGTTCCCTCAAAAACGAGCTGGCCACCTAAGTCTCCACCCTCTGGCCCAAGATCTATAATCCAATCGGCACATTTAACGACATCTAAATTATGCTCAATGACGACGATACTGTGTCCTTTATCGATTAAGGCATTAAACGATTTAAGAAGTTTTTTAATATCATGAAAATGAAGTCCAGTCGTGGGTTCGTCAAAGATGAACAATACTTTTTCTTTATTCTGAGATTTAGCTAAAAAGGTGGCTAATTTTATCCGTTGAGCTTCTCCACCACTCAAGCTATTACTACTTTGTCCTAGTTTAACATAGCCTAATCCTACTTCTTGCAATGGCAAGAGTTTATTTATGATTGATTTTTGACCGTGAAAAAATCCAATGGCTTCATCAACGGTTAAATTCAATACATCATAAATGCTTTTTTGCTTGAACTTAACTTCCAATACTTCGTCTTTAAAACGCTTTCCGCCACAATCTTCACAAGTTAGATGCAAATCAGCCATGAACTGCATCTCAACGATTTCTTCCCCCTCACCTTGACAGTTCTCACATCTTCCACCATCTACATTAAATGAAAAATGTTTGGCTTTGAAACCATGTTGTTTAGATAAAGGCAGCGTACTATATAGCTCTCGAATTGGATCGTATGCTTTCACATAAGTAACAGGGTTACTCCTACTAGACTTACCAATCGGATTCTGATCAACAAGTTCTGTGGCTGTAATAGAACTAAAGTCACCTGTTACTTCTTTAACTTCCCCTATTCGTTGTGTACTATATTGTTTTGTCTCTCTCAATAAAGCTGGGTACAAAACACCCTTAACGAGTGAAGTTTTACCACTTCCACTGACACCCGTTACTACAGTTAGCGTATTTAAGGGAAAATCTACAGAAAAACCTTTCAAATTATTTTGAGATACATCAACCAATGTAATTTTATTATTCCATTTCCTTCTAAATAATGGCATACTAATTTCTTCATTGCCATCTAAGTACTTAGCTGTTAGCGTATTCTTACCTTTAATGTCTTTGTATTCACCTGAATAAACAACCTGTCCACCTAAATGTCCTGCTTCTGGTCCCATGTCAATAAGATAATCCGATGCATTCATAATATCTTCGTCATGCTCCACAACAACAACTGTATTACCACTATTTTTAAGGTCCTTTAAAACAGAAATTAACCGTTCAGTATCCTTAGAATGAAGTCCAATACTGGGTTCATCTAATATGTAACTACTTCCTACTAGACTGCTTCCAAGGGATGTAGCCAAATTTATTCGTTGGCTCTCTCCTCCACTCAGCGAATTACTCAATCGATTTAATCCAAGATAACTTAGTCCAACCCTCATCAAATAATCCAATCGATTATTAATTTCAGTCAAAATAGGTTTGGCTATTTCTGCTGATTGTTTGGGCAATTCAAGAGCTTTAAAAAAAACGTATGCTTCTTCAATATTCAAAGAAATAACATCTTTAAGAGAGGCATGGTCTCGATATTTCATAAATGACGGGTTATCCCTCAAATTAAATATCTTCACATAGCTACCATCCTTTCTAATCCGGGTACCTTCACAAGAAGGGCATGTGGTTTTACCCCTATATTTACTTTGTAGCACTCGGTATTGAATCTTGTATGAATTATCTTTCAGATATTCAAAAAATTGATTTATTCCATTGACATTACGATTGCCGTCCCATAATAAATCCAGCTCTTTTTCTGATAACTCTCGAATCGGTCTATGTATTGGAAATTTATATTTAGCTGACGACTGAATGAATTCATGTTTCCAAGCACTAAGGGTCTCTCCTTTCCAACATGCTACAGCGTTTTCATATAACGATAATGAGCGGTTAGGAATAATAAGTTCCGGATCAATTCCAATTATACTGCCAAATCCCTCGCATTCATTACAAGCTCCATAAGGATTATTAAAACTCAACAAGTTAACAGAAGGTTCTTCAAATAGAATTCCATCCAATTCAAATCGATTATTAAATTCCTTGGTCGTTTTACTCGTAACGATAAAAACTTCTCCCATTCCCTCCCAAAATGCAGTCTCGATTGAATCCGTTAAACGGTTAATATATTCTTCGTCTGGTTTTTTTGTTTTTAAACGATCAACTACGACCAAAAAATCATCGTCTAACCCTTCATCACTTATTACATCTTCAATTTTAATAAGTTTTTTATTATGAAGAATCCTTATATATCCCTTTTGAAGCATTTCATCTAAAATACACTCGGCATCATTAGACCGTGGACTAAATGATATGTATACTGTCTCATTCTCCAAATCCATGATATAATCTAAAACATCCTGAGTTGTGTGTTTTTTTACTTCCTGACCACTAATTGGTGATATGGTTTTTCCTATTCGAGCCCATAGTAGTTTTAGATAATCATACAATTCAGTACTAGTAGCGACTGTACTACGTGGATTTCTAGTATTTACTTTCTGCTCAATGGCTATACATGGAGTTAACCCCTGAATATTGTCGACCATAGGCTTTTCAAGTCTCCCCAAAAACTGTCTAGCATAGCTACTCAAGCTTTCAACATATCTCCTTTGTCCCTCTGCATAAAGGGTATTGAATATCAAAGAAGATTTACCTGATCCAGATAAACCTGTTACAACAGTCAGTTGATTACGTGGTATACTAACGTTTACATTTTTTAAGTTGTGTAAATTAGCATTCTGAATATCAATGTATTTCTGATTTGTCATTTTAAAATCATATTCCAAGAATAAAGTGCAAATTTCACTTTATTCAGAGATAAAACATTACAAACGCTTGTAAGTTTAAATATTGAATGATATTTTAGTAGTTAACTTTAAAATTTTTAATCGCCTATAAGTAATATCTATACTAGTTAACCATTTTTTAATCAACTAATTAACCATAGGTATTATGCATAATTCAAAAATTTCTGATCAATCGTTGGTAAAACAGTATATTCAAGGCAATGAATCATGTCTTGAGATGCTTATTCAACGTCACAAAGACCGACTATTCACAACAATAATTCTCATTGTTAAAGACTCATATATCGCAGAGGATATATTTCAAGAAACATTTATAAAAATTATTAAAAATCTTAAAGCTGGAAAATATAATGAAGAAGGTAAGTTTTTGCCATGGGCAGCAAGAATAGCCAGAAATATGGCTATTGATTACTTTAGAAAAACAAAACGTATGCCCACTATTATTGACTCAAGTGGTAGTGATGTCTTCAGAACAATTCGAATAAAAACAGAAAATCGTGAAGAACAGATAATCAGATCTGAAAAAGAAAATTTAGTTCGTGCTACTATAGACAAACTTCCACCTGAACAACGTCAAGTACTAATTTTAAGACATTATGGAGATTTAAGCTTCAAAGAAATAGCAAAGATGACCAATGTAAGTATCAATACTGCACTTGGGAGAATGAGGTATGCTATCACAAATATGAGAAAGGTAATGGCCAACACTTCTTTTGAACCCTTCGATGCTTAATATTTTTTTAAAGTCAACAATCCTTGGATATTGGACGTTTATTTTATTGGATACTAAGGATTAGTTTTCCACTAAACTGTTTATAAAAACTCTTACCTCAGACATGGTTAAAAGCCTATCCGTGCTAACTTTGGACGTTTAGCCACAAAAATAGTTTTACTAGTATCCATAAATGCCTGATAATCAATATAATGAAGACAGTATTCGTTCCCTAGATTGGAAAGAACACATTCGTCTAAGACCAGGTATGTACATCGGAAAGCTTGGAAATGGTTCTTCTGCTGAAGATGGCATATATATTCTTATGAAAGAAGTCATTGATAACTCGATTGATGAATTCATGATGGGAAATGGAAAACGAATTGAAATTAAACTTAATGATAACAAAGTTTCTGTAAGGGATTATGGTAGAGGCATACCCCTGGGTAAAGTGGTAGATGTTGTCAGTAAGATCAACACCGGAGCAAAATACGATAGCAAAGTCTTTCAAAAATCTGTGGGTCTCAATGGTGTTGGAACAAAAGCTGTCAATGCCCTCTCCTCCTATTTCATGGTCAAAAGTTTTCGGGATGGCAAAAGCAAAGAAGCCATATTTGAACGTGGAAATCTACTTAGAGAAACCGAAGGAAAAGCAGATGAAAAAAATGGCACCTATGTAGAATACACTGCCGATACAGAAATATTTAAAAAACACAAATATATAACTGATTATATTGATAATCAAATGTGGAATTATGTGTATCTTAATGCTGGTCTCACTGTTAGTTTTAATGGGAATAAATACTTCTCAAAAAACGGATTACTTGATCTTTTAGAGAGAAAAACCAACCTTGAAGAAATAAAATATCCTATTATTCATCTCAAAGAAGGTGACATAGAAATTGCTATTACACATGATAATCATTATGGAGAAGACTATTATTCTTTTGTTAATGGCCAAAATACAACACAGGGAGGAACACATGTTGCTGCATTTAAAGAGGCTTTAGTTAAAACCATTCGAGATTTTTATGGTAAAAGTTTTGATAGTACTGATGTTAGAGCATCGCTTGTTTCTGCCATTTCTGTAAGAATTCAAGAACCAGTATTTGAATCTCAAACTAAAACTAAACTAGGAAGTACCGAAATTTCACCAGATGGTCCTTCCCTTAAAGGAGAAATTAACCAATTTGTAAAATCTAAATTAGATAACTTTTTACATAAAAATCCTGCTACGGCTGAAGCTCTTCTCAAAAAAATACAACTCAGCGAACGTGAACGTAAAGATATGGCTGGTGTACGTAAAATTGCTCGAGAAAGAGCAAAGAAGGCAAGCGTTCACAATAAAAAATTGAGAGATTGTCGAGTACACTTTACGGATGAAAAGAAAGATAACAGACTAGACACATCTTTATTTATAACAGAAGGTGATTCTGCATCTGGAAGTATTACAAAAGCTCGAGATGTTCAGACCCAAGCGGTCTTCAGTCTTCGAGGTAAACCTTTGAATTCCTTTGGTCTAAAAAAGAAAATTGTTTATGAAAATGAGGAATTTAACCTGCTCCAACATGCTTTAAATATTGAAGAGAGTATTGATGACCTACGTTACAACAAAATAATTATTGCAACAGATGCAGATGTTGACGGAATGCACATTCGTTTACTAATTCTCACATTTTTTCTTCAGTTTTTCCCAGATTTAGTCAGAAAAGGACATGTATATATTCTTGAAACTCCTCTTTTTAGAGTAAGAAACAAAAAGGAAACGATATACTGCTATAATGACTCTGAAAGACAAAATGCTATTAATAAATTAGGTAAAAATCCAGAAATAACACGATTTAAAGGGCTAGGTGAAATTTCTCCAGATGAATTTGGTGGATTCATTGGTGAGGATATTCGTTTAGAACCTGTTTTGCTTAATGAGGATACCAGTATTTCAAAAATACTTCAATACTATATGGGTAAAAACACACAAGATCGTCAGGAATTTATTATTGATAACTTACGAATTGAAATGGATGAGGCTTCTATAGATAACGATCTCGAAAGCAAAAATCAACAAGATAAAATTGTTGAAGAAATACAAGCTAAAGAGGCAGTATAGATAAAAATGGAGGAGAATCAAGAACTGGATAATACTAATCAAGAAGAGAAGATTATAAAAATAGATCTTCAGGAAGGTCAACGTGCTCTAAAAGGCATGTATGAAGACTGGTTTTTGGATTATGCAAGTTATGTAATTCTTGAACGAGCTGTCCCTCACATCAATGACGGATTAAAGCCTGTACAAAGACGATTTCTTCATGCTATGAAGGAAATGGATGATGGTCGTTATAATAAAGTGGCCAATATCATTGGTAGTACCATGCAATATCATCCTCATGGTGATGCTGCTATTGGTGGTGCAATTATCAATATGGGTCAAAAAGATTTACTCATAGATTGTCAAGGGAACTGGGGTGATGTCCGAACTGGAGACAGTGCTGCTGCTCCACGATATATCGAAGCAAGACTTAATAAATTTGCTTTATCCATTGCTTTCAATAAGCAAACTACACAATGGCAAAAATCTTATGACGGTAGAAAAAACGAACCCACTACTCTACCACTAAAATTTCCCCTTCTTTTGGCTCATGGTGTTGAAGGTATTGCTGTTGGTTTGAGCACTAAAATTATGCCGCATAATTTCATTGAGTTAATTAAAGGAAGTATTAAGATTTTAGAGGGTAAAAAAGCTACTATTTATCCTGACTTTCAAACGGGAGGACAAATAGATATATCTGATTATCAAGATGGTAGACGAGGCGGAAGAATTAAAATAAGAGCTACTATTATTGAAAAAAGTAAAAATACTATTGCAATTAAAGACGTTCCTTACGGAGTAACAACTGGATCATTAATAGATAGTATTCTAAAAGCCAATGATAAGGGTAAAATTAAAATCAAAAAGGTTGTTGACAACACAGCTAAAGATGTTGAAGTTGAAATACACCTGCCTAACAATATCTCTACAGATAAAACTATTGATGCACTATATGCATTCACAAATTGTGAAGTTTCAATCTCCCCAAATGCTTGCGTTATAGTTGATGAAAAACCTGTATTTATTGGTGTTTCTGAAATACTTAAAATTAACACAGATAATACCGTAGAACTTCTAAAAAAAGAGCTACAAATAAAACGAAACGAACTAGAAGAAAAATGGCATTTTAGTTCGTTAGAAAAGATATTTATTGAAGAAAAAATATACCGAGATATTGAAGAGGCTGAAACTTGGGAAGCTGTAATTAGTGCTATAGGAACAGGACTCAAACCCCACGTTATGTCACTTAATAGAGCTGTTACTGAAGATGATATAATTCGACTAACTGAAATCAAAATCAAAAGAATTTCAAAATTCGACTCATTTAAGGCAGATGAGTTGCTCAAAGGAATTGAGGATGAATTAGCCCAAGTTAATCATCACCTAAAACACCTGGTTGATTATGCAATCAGCTACTATTCTGATCTTTTGAAGAAATTTGGGAAAGGGAAAGAACGTAAAACTGAAATAAGAAACTTCGAGGAAATTAACACTAAAGTCGTTGCAGTAGCTAATGAGAAACTTTATGCAAATAAATCAGAGGGATTTGTTGGTACAGGAATAAAAAAAGAAGAATATATCTGTGACTGCTCTGACATAGATGATATCATCGTATTTAGAAAAGATGGGACTTATTCCATCAGCAAAGTGTCAACCAAAGCCTTTTTTGGTAAAAATATAATACATGTTGCTATATTTAGAAAAAATGATGACAGATTAACATATAATGCGATTTATACAGACGGAAAAACAAAAAAAACATTCGCTAAAAGGTTCAATGTGACAAGCATTACTCGTGATAAAGAATACAACGTCACCAAAGGAAATTCGGGAAGTAAAATGCACTATTTTACTGCAAACCCCAATGGTGAAGCTGAATTAGTTAATATTTATCTCCATGCTGCTGCTAAAGCTCGAAATAAATTATTTGACTATGACTTTTCAGATTTGGCAATTAAGGGCCGAACCAGTCAAGGAAATATCGTTAGTAAGCACCCTGTTAGAAAAGTAGACCTCAAAGAAAAAGGGGTCTCAACTATTGGTGGTCGTGATATATGGTATGAAAGAAACATAGGGCGTCTTAACATCCATAATAGAGGTTCATACTTAGGTAGCTTCCAAACTGAAGACCAAATCCTTATCATTTATAATAATGGTGAATACGAACTTACGAATCATGAGTTAACCAACCATTATGCGAATAAAGAAATTGCACTTATTGAGAAATTTAATCCTGAGCATGTGCTATCCATCCTTCATTATGATGGAAATAATAAAAATTACTACATCAAACGATTTATTGTTGAAACCACCACTCAAGGAAAACGATTTTCATTTATTACTGAAGGAAGAGGCAGTAAAATGGTTCTTGCATCAACACATATAATTCCATCCATAGAACTGACCACAAAGTTAAAATCTGGCGATAAGAAAGTTGAAGTTGTTAATCTGACAGAATTCATTGATGTTAAAGGTTGGAAGAGTATTGGAAATAAAATCTGTGGAAAAGAATTCCATAAAGCCAAATTATTAAAACTTATTGAACCTGAGGAACAAACAAAACCTCAAGAAGCTGAAAATCAGAATAACGAATCTAAAAAAATGATCGCTGTCAAAAAAGAGAAAAAATCAGATGACAGGATAACAGAACAAAAAGTTGAGTCAGAGAAACCCGATGTAAAAATTAAAAAAACACCTAAAAATTCAGTAAAAAAAGAGGATAACACTGATTTGGATTCAAAAAAAATGCATCCTGATAGCCCACCATCAAAAGTGGTACAAAAAAAATCGCCACCAAAAACTAAGTCTTCAAATAAAGATGAGGATGATGAAGCTAAAACGTTTACGAGTGGTGATCAAATCAGCTTATTATGACCAGGACTAAATCTCAAATCACATTTCGATCGATTGTTTCTAAACACCTAATTATCTCGATTCTCACTACCTTAATTATTGGAATCGTTTACACGATTCGAAAAAATCAGCCCATATCAGCTAATCAAAACCTACTGATTTTCGAGTTTATTCTCCCCCTGGTGGCTATTTCGTCATTTGTGGCTAGTCATTTTTTTTCAAAAAAGAAATTATCTAGTTTAAATAAACAAGCTTCATTAAATGAAAAATTATCCCTGTTTAAAGAAGTGAAAATAATACAATGGATTAGTCTATTTGGATCAGTCATACTTGCCTCAATTGGGTTTTTAATCTCAGCTCGACAAAATCTACTACTCTATGCTATGTTGATTGGTGTTATGATTTTATACTACCGACCTGTAAAAGGACGTATCGGTGAAGATTTGGATTTAACCGCAGAAGAATTAGATTCATTATCATCCAAAGAGAACACCTAACCATTCGTTCTCATCTTTGTTAAACATTAGTAATCATGCCTAAAAGTCAGCCTAATCCATACATTATCCTTGGACTACTCGCCATCATTTGGGGAAGTTCGTTCATTCTTATGAAAGAAGGTTTGAAATTTTATTCCAGTTATCAAATCGCTGCCATGCGAATTAGCTTCTCAGGACTGGCTCTTCTTCCATTTGTAAATTGGAAGAAATTAAATATAAAAACAAGCGATTATAAATTCTTTATAATTAGTGGTTTTTTAGGGAGTGCTATACCGGCATTTTTATTTCCCCTTGCCCAAACACGGATATCTAGTTCATTAGCAGGTGCCATTAATGGTTTAACACCATTATTTGCTCTAATAATTGGTATAATATTTTTAGGTGTAAAATTCAGCAGACTAAAAGCCGTTGGAGTAATATCAGGACTTGCTGGTGCTGTATTTTTAATTATGGGACAAGACATCCAATTTGAATTTAGTCATGTCTTAATGGCAATGATTGCCTCTCTTTGTTATGGAATTAACGTCAACATCATTAAGCAAAAACTTAATAACTATCCCCCACTATTAGTTGCAGCTCTTCCTTTGGCAATCATATCTATACCTGGATTTGCTGTTTTAGGGTACTTGGGATTGAATATTGATCTGAAAAACATGCAGTTCATTTACTCGTCCAGTGCAACCCTCATATTGGCAATTATAGGTACATCTATCAGTTTGATTATGTTTAACAGACTAATTCAACAAACTAATACGGTATTTGCCACCTCTGTCACTTATCTTATTCCAATAGTTGCAATCTTTTGGGGACTTTTCGACCATGAGCAGATATTATTTAATCACTTTATTGGTCTAGCATTTATTCTTGGAGCTATTTGGATTATACGAGTGGATAAATAGTTCTTTGGCATACCCAACTAAACTATAAATAATCAGTTACCCACATTAACAGTTAAAAAAAACTATTTCTTATTGATAAGTTTTGATTGTAAAATTTGTCTTTACTTGTAGATTTAGAGTTAATTTGAACTTTATTAAAAGCAAAATGAAATTTATAGTAAATACTAATCAACTGCTCAATAAACTTCAAAGTGTCAGTGGAACCATTGTATCAAAACCAGTCATTCCCATATTAGATCACTTTTTATTTGATATTACTGATAAAAAATTAACCATTACAGGTACAGACCTGGAGACAACAATGAGTACTTCTATGGATGTTCAATCCGAGGAAAATGTTCGAATTGCTGTTCCATCTAAAATGTGTATTGATACACTAAAGGCACTACCAAACCAACCTGTCACCTTCACTATATCTCTTGATAAAAATGCGATTGAACTAAAATCCGAATTTGGAAGATATAAGCTAATTGGACAAAATGCAGACGATTTTCCCAAAATACCAGAATCAAATGCAGAGAATAGCTTCAACATTCCATCCAGTGTATTATCAAGCAGTATTGCCCAAACTATATTTTCCTCAGGCAATGACGAATTAAGATTAAGCCTCACAGGCGTATATGTTCAGTTGTACAAAGACAATGCTGTTTTTGTAGCCACTGATGCAAACCGATTAGTAAAAGTTGAAAGAACAGATGTTACACCAGGCGTTGAAACAAGTTTTATTCTTCCTAAAAAAGCACTCAACATACTTAAATCTAACTTACCACAAGATGATTCCACAACACAAGTGGATTTCAATGAAAGTAATGCGTTTTTCTCATTTGGCGACGTGAGTCTTGTTTGTCGCTTAATCGACGAACGATATCCTGATTATAGAGCTGTAATCCCAGAGGAAAATCCAAATAAGTTAACAATTAATAGAACTGATTTCCTCAACTCCGTAAAGCGAATTAGTATATTTGGAAACAAAACGACTAACCAAATCAACATCAAAATCACAGGAAGTGAATTAACAATTCATGCAGAGGACATTGATTTAAGTAATGAAGCTGTCGAACGTTTAGGTTGTGATTATTCAGGAGAAGATATGGAAATTGGGTTTAATTCAAGGTTATTGATTGAAATGCTTCAAAATTTGAATACTCCAAACATTAATATAGAACTTTCTTCACCAAGTCGAGCAGGCATAATATTACCAAGTGAAAATATAGAAAATGAAAATCTGCTTATGTTACTTATGCCTATGATGATTGCTGGTAATTCCTAAGCAATTGTAATATTATTGTCACGTAATTGTCAGATTAATCATATTGCATCTAATTAGAAATAATCAAAATTATATTTGAATTTAGACTCTAATAAAGTCTGAAAAGCCAATCTAAGGCCTCAGTTCCAGGAGCTGAGGCTTTTATTTTTAAAAAAATTGATTTGCTCAATCAATACAACAAAATAGCTCACTTTTATACTATCCTTTCTAAACTTATTTTTGGTGATAAACTCCATAAAATCCAACAAGAACTAATCACTCAGTTACCCACCGAAGGCAAATTATTAATCCTTGGTGGTGGCAACGGAGAAATATTACCATTAATTTACAATCACGCTCCTCAACTATTTATTAATTATGTGGAGGCAAGTTCAACAATGATTAGATTGGCCAAAAAGAAAGCACCAGATCAGCAAAAAATTAAATTTCATCATATGGATGTATTGGATTACAGTCATAAACACGACCAAATCTATTCAGGTTTTTTTCTCAATTTATTTCATGAAAAACACATTAAACAAATAATTAAAAAATTTGAAAAATCCAATCAGACCATATGGTATGTGGCTGATTTCCAAATAAATGAAAATACAAAAAATCGTTTATTTAGGATTATTCAACTGAAGTTAACCATCTTATTTTTCAGGTTGACTACACAACACACAATTAAACATTTGCCTGATATTTGTTTGGTATTTTCATGTAGTGGCTATTCTAAAAAAAATAGATCCTCTTCATTTGTCTTTTGGGAAGTTTTAAAAAAATAATCACTGAATCAAATTTAAAATCAATCTATCCAATCAATAGATGATTATACCTATTTCAAAATTAGTACCTTTGCACTAGATAAAAGCTATGGCAGAGTATAAATTGATTATGCCCAAAATGGGTGAGAGTATTGCTGAAGCTACCATCATTTCATGGCTTAAAAATGAGGGAGATGCTATCGATGTAGATGAGGCAGTCTTGGAAATTGCAACAGATAAAGTAGATAGTGAAGTGCCTAGTATGGAAGCTGGTACACTCTCCAAAAAACTTTTCAATGAAGGTGATGTAGTTAAGGTAGGTGAACCCATAGCCATTATCAATACTGCAGGAGAACAAACCACACCAACAATTGAGATGATCGAAGAACCTGCTCCTGCTGTTGAAGCAATCGAAAAAAATATTGAAGTAGCTCAAAAAGTTGTTACCTCTGAGCCTATCATCAAAAATGGTAGTAGCAATAAATTTTACTCACCATTAGTAATGAATATTGCTAAAACTGAAGGAATTTCTCCTGCCCAACTCGAGACCATTTCAGGTACTGGTCAAGATGGAAGAGTAACTAAAAAAGATATTCTAGCATATATTGAAAAAGGACAAAATCCGCCAACTCCTCAAGTTCAACTAGAAGCAGTAACAATTCCAAATACTAGTAGTGCAAAATCCACAAATTCAACAGAGTTAAAAGACATTTCATTACAACCAGGTGATGAGCTTATCGAAATGAATCGTATGCGTAAGCTTATCGCAGACCACATGGTGATGAGTAAACATACTTCTCCTCATGTTACCTCATTTGTGGAGGCAGATGTGACCAATCTGGTTAATTGGAGAAACAAAATTAAAACCGAATTTAAAGCTAGAGAAGGCGAAAATTTCACCTTCACACCCATATTCATAGAGGCGATTGTAAAAGCAATCAAAGATTTCCCAATGATAAATGTATCTGTGAGTGGAAACCAAATCATCAAACGAAAAAACATTAATATCGGTATGGCAGCAGCACTTCCAAGTGGTAATCTTATAGTTCCAGTAATCAAAAATGCTGATTTTATGAATCTTACTGGTTTAGCAAAAACAGTCAATGATCTGGCTACAAGAGCACGTGCAAACAAACTATCACCTGATGAAATACAAGGAGGTACCTACACCGTTACCAATGTAGGTACTTTTGGAAATGTACTAGGAACACCAATTATCAACCAACCTCAAGTAGCCATAATGGCTATGGGTGCTATTACTAAGAAACCAGCTGTTATTGAAACTGAACACGGAGACTTAATTGGTATCCGACACAAGATGTTTTTGTCTCACTCCTATGATCATCGCGTAGTTGATGGAGCTTTAGGAGGTATGTTTGTGAGAAGAGTTGCAGACTATCTAGAAGAATGGGACGTTAGCCGAGAGGTATAATAGAATTGGATCATGAAAAGCGTTATCCTCATTCCTTGTCGATTAGAATCTACTCGTTTTCCTAATAAACCACTTGCTAAAATCTTGAATAAACCCATGATTCAATGGGTTTACGAAGCTGCTGAAAAAAGTGATGCAACTGATGTATTTGTAATTACAGATAGTAAAGAAATCATTCAAAATGTAGAATCATTTGATGGACAAGTAATTCGCACCACCACCGAACCTCAAAATGGAACGGAACGATGTGAAGAAGCCATTGAAATTCTCCATTCAAATGGTAATGAATATGATGTAATTATAAATATTCAAGGCGATGAACCCCTTATAAAACCTCAAGATATTAACAAACTTCTCTATTTATTTGAAGAAGAAGATATCGATATTGCCACCTTCATCCAACCCATTTTAAATGAGGATGACTATCTCAGTCCAAACGTTGTTAAAGCTATACCCACATCGTTCGACGAAGGGTTTTGTGATGTATGTTATTTCAGTAGATCCCCCATTCCGCATATGAATAGTTTCAAAGAAAACATTGCTTTTAAGCATATTGGAATATACGGTTTCACTGCAACAGCTTTTGAAGAAATAAAAAACTTGGAGCCCACCATTTTAGAGGAAAATGAACGACTAGAACAACTTCGTTGGTTACAAAATCACTTGGTGATCTCAGCAATTGTCTCTGAAAATAAGTTGCATGGTGTTGATACTCAAGCGGATTTGCTTGCTGTTGAAAACATATTGAAATCCCAAAAATAAGGATTGACTATTTAAAGCTTGGTTTAAACTACTTTCGTATACCGTACATTAACGGAAGAGTATTACGCAAAATTTAAGCGTTTTGAATCTCCTTTATGGACACCAATAGCTTAAATTAAATGGACACAAAATACGTATTTGTTACCGGTGGTGTAACCTCTTCATTAGGCAAAGGAATCATCTCTGCCTCACTCGCAAAGCTTCTCCAAAGACGCGGTTATCGAGTAACTATTCAAAAGTTTGACCCCTATCTCAATGTTGATCCAGGAACAATGAATCCCTATGAGCACGGTGAATGCTATGTGACAGATGACGGTGCTGAGACGGATCTAGATCTAGGCCACTACGAACGTTTTTTGAATTTACCTACCTCACAAGCTAACAATGTAACTACCGGACGTGTATATCAAACTGTAATTGAAAACGAACGTGAGGGTAAGTATTTAGGTAAAACCGTACAAATAATTCCCCATGTTACGGACGAAATTCAACGAAGGATGAAAATCCTGGGCAATAGCGGTGAGTATGATATTGTAATCACAGAGCTTGGTGGCACTGTCGGTGATATCGAATCGCTTCCTTATGTGGAATCGGTTCGACAACTGAAAAGAAAATTAGGTGCGGATGACTCCGTCGTTATTCATCTTACTTTGATTCCTTATTTGTCTGCTGCTGGAGAATTAAAAACTAAACCAACGCAACATTCGGTGCAAAAACTTTTAGAGGCGGGTGTTCAACCTGATATTCTCGTGTGTAGAACCGAACATAAGCTCACTACTGAAGTCCGAAAAAAGATTTCGCTTTTCTGTAATGTCAATCAAAATGCTGTAATTGAGAGTATTGATGTGGAAACCATATATGATGTACCATTGATGATGGAAAAGGAGAAGCTTGATAAGGTAGTTCTGGCAAAACTACGGATGCCTACTAGCAGCGAAGCTAATTTAGAAAACTGGAAAAACTTCCTATTCAAACTCAAACATCCCAAGAATGAGGTCAATATTGGGCTCATAGGTAAATATGTAGAACTTCCAGATGCATATAAGTCTATCAATGAAGCGTTTATTCATGCAGGTGCCGAAAATGAATGTAAGATAAATCTCTCCCATCTATCCTCTGAAAATATTACTTCAAGTAATGTTAAAGAGCGATTAAAAGACTTAGATGGAGTATTGGTAGCACCAGGTTTTGGAGATCGAGGTATAGAGGGTAAAATAACCACCATTAAATATCTAAGAGAACATAAAATACCCTTTTTTGGTATTTGTTTAGGTATGCAATGTGCAGTGATTGAATTTGCTCGAAACGTAGTCGGTCTTACAAAGGCTCATAGTACAGAAATGGCCAAAACAAGCCATCCTGTAATTGACTTAATGGATAGCCAAAAAGAGGTGAGTAAAAAAGGCGGAACTATGCGTTTAGGTGCTTATAAGTGTAAACTGGAAAAAGGTTCACGTTCATTTACTGCCTACGGAAAGCAAGTTATTTCTGAACGTCACCGTCATCGTTATGAATTTAATAACGAATACCTTCATGATTTTGAAACCAATGGTATGATGGCTACTGGTATTAATCCAGATAACAATCTAGTGGAAGTTGTTGAAATTCCAAATCATCCTTGGTTTGTTGGGGTGCAGTATCATCCAGAGTTAAAGAGTACTGTAGATGAACCACACCCGCTATTTGTTCGCTTTGTCAAAGCAGCCATTGAGAATAACGTTAAAAAATAATATTTTTCTAAATAAAGGTTACTTTTAGAGTCTAATGTTATGCATTTAGTAAATCAATAAAGCCTCTGAAAAACAGAGGCTATTGTACCCAGAGCCGGGGTCGAACCGGCACACCTTGCGGCATCGGTGTTTGAGACCGACGCGTCTACCAATTCCGCCATCTGGGCATATTGGTTTTAAAGTGATGCGAATTTATCTAGACTTTCTCGCAATCGCAACACATATTTTTGTTTTAAATAACGATTTCTGATTTGTTCAAGAATCGCTTTGCTTTCTTGAGATGAGTTATCTTTTAGTCTATCAAATTCGATAGAAAATGATTGTATCTGATATTCTAAATCCTCTCCTATGGCTTGTATTTTGGATTTTACTTCCTTCATTTTTTCTAAATCAAAATCAAACTGTAAATCCATTATTGTCTCGTTGATATCCATCATTTCTACCAAAAAATCTTGTGGTATTTCGTTTTTGGATTCTTCCAATAATCCATGACGCTTTAGAATATAATCCAATCGTGAGTCAAACTTACTTAAAACCTTGAATGCTTGATTATTAAGACTGGTTTGCTCCATAGCA